>JBILWH010000001.1:0-20882 GCA_044370015.1 Bdellovibrionota bacterium
TTCGAAAGTCATTCCTTCAAGCGTATTCACAGTTAGAGGCAGAAAAAAAGACAACGACCAAATAAAGAAGGAGGAGGGAAGAAAATGAAACGTGTATCTCACAACACACTCAAGACCCTAAAGGCTCTTTTAATTATCTGCTCAATTTCTTCGGTCAATAATCTTTTAGCCGTTCCCGCAAAATTAAAACCTGTAGGATGCCGACTTGTCCTTCAAACAGTTTACGATTCCGCTCATCTTGCGAAAGAAACCCCTGCTGTTATCGATTCAAAAAGTTCTGCCCTCCAAAGAGCCGCCGTCCCACCCGAAGTTGATTCCGTAATCCAAGCCTTTGGACCCTTCGAACAACCTTCGGCTGTACAAGTTTTCTCCGATGGAAAACTCGGCGTCTACGGAACAAAAACCGGCGTGGCTCTTGCGCGAGCAGATGTTGTCACGATGAAAAAAACAGTCGACCTTTTAACGGGAACTGCTGAGCAAAAACATTTTGAGTTCAACATTGACGGAAAAAAAGTCACTCTTGAAGGAGCCAGCAGTGTTGTTGGATCTGCGCGTATCAAAAGATCATTTGCAGACGTTGATGCGGAATTAACTCTTGTCGTGAAATACGATGGATTTAAAGAAGCCGACTTCCACGACCCTAACAGCACCTTTGCAAAAGCCGTCGAGCAATTTGTTTTAAAATATGTCCGAGAAGGTGAAGAAAGAGGAATGATTTTCTCAGAAGCCAAAGCCGGCCACCACGACCACATTCCTGCTGAAGCAGCCTCAACAAAAAGTAAAGCCATCAAATGGAGCAAAGAAAACATTAATAAAGGCGAGCAAAAAATTCCCTCTGAAATTCAGTCTAAAGACATTGCCTTCAGTTTTCGAGAAGGACTCACAAGCCACTCACGAATTAAATTCGATTGGTTTTTGCGTGTCGAAGTTCCCCAAGAATACCAAGCAAAATTCTCTGGGATGACCTCGCGTATCGTCGAAGGAAGTGTGATGCTCAACCTTGCAGGACGCAACGGCGAAAATAGTGCTGTTCCCTTTGTCAGCCAGATGACAGACTTTCCAGAACTTGGCGCGACAGGCGGACACATTGCTGTAGAAGGTTACGCAGACAACAAACCCCTCAAAATTACCTCTCTCTTTTTTGATCACAACGAATATGAAATTGCGCGATCTGTAACCGTGACAGCGCCTTTCACTCCTATCTACTTTTTGGGAAAATCTGTTTTGAATGCAGCCCGAACCTACAGAGAACAAGGAAAAGTTTTTAAAGCTTTGAGAATTCTTTTTAGCCGCTTGAACTACACAAACGACGTAGATGCTTATCGCATCGAGATGGAAAGAAACGGACAAAAAGAAAAAGCGGGGAGCTTTAGAGAAATCGTTTCTTCTTTTAGGAAAATTGTCGAAGACCCTCTCATCAACGACCTCTCTTTACTTTTAGGCACAGCTAAAAACATGCTCAAACTTAAAGAACTTGGCTACGAATCTACCGCTGACGAAGCAGCTCTTGTCGCTGCCATCAACAAATACTCCAAGGAGCACCCCCAAGAACTGAGAACACAAATTCGTGAAATATCCGAGCACCCTATCGACCTCCTCCAAAAAGCAATCAACAATATCACGTGGAAAAGGATTTCCGAGCACAAAGGACTCAAGGGCTATATCGACTACACACTTAAAAACAATCAAGCTTTTTCAAATCCAGAACTTCCGCCTGAGAGAATCTTTATTTCACTCACACCAAGCTCTACGTTCCTCGAACAATACGAAAACAATCTTGTTCAGTGGAAGTCTCAATACCCTAACCTTATCTTTGAACACAAAAACGACTTGCACATGACGATTGCTTTCTTAGGACAGCTCTCCATGGAACAAAGACACAAAATGCAAGCAGGACTCAATGAGTTTAACAGAACGCTTCAAGAAACGGATCTCAACTTTGAGGGAGCTTCTCTTCAAAAAATTGGTCGTGGAAAAAACGACGCCTTCATTGCACTTCGCTTTGACCCAGAGAGAGTTGACCCCAAACTCAAGGCTGCAATTTTAAAACTCAAACAAGAAGCCGCTCTTGCAGGAGTTGTTCCCGACAGACACTTCGACTCGTTTGTTCCTCACATCACTCTTTGCAGTCTTCCTAAAGAGCTACAAGGTGAAAAGGGTCATTCAGACTTTGCTCACTTTCTTGCGAACGAAACAGCTCAAGGAATGGACACAAACACAGTCACTCATGACGTGAAAGTTCTCTACAGAGTCATCGACAACAAAAACGAAGCAGAGCCTGTCTATCGCGAAACAAAACTCGAAGAAGCAGGAACTCCGTAACTGTGAATTTATCGCCTCTTGAATTAGAAAAAGTATTCTTAGAAGCTCACGAAATCGCTTTGAAGTTTTTTAAATCAGCCACTCTACAAGTAGAAAACAAAGCCGACCTCAGTCCTGTCACACAAGCCGATCACGCGCTCAATGAATATTTCCTCAAAAAACTTACGCAAATTATTCCCGATTCAGCTGTTTTGGGAGAAGAAGGCAGCACACGCATTCACGATCACGAGCTTCCACAATATTGTTGGATCCTAGATCCTATCGATGGCACTAAGGAATTTATTTCGGGCACCGACGAATGGGCTGTGCAACTTTGTCTGTATGAAAAAAACGAAGGCTGTTTGCTTTCGATTTTATCCCAACCCACAAGAAAACTTTTTTCATATGCTCAAAAAGGCAAAGGTGCGTTTACAAAAGACCTCAGCACAGGAAACACCACTCAACTCAAAGCCTCTCAAAAAAGCTCTTCTCTTGAAGCAACTCTATTAGCCTCTAAAAGCCGTAAAGATACTTGGACAGAAAGCATCATCAAAAATCATCCTTTTAAAAATACAAATAGCGTGGGATCCATTGGTCTTAAGAGTTTAGAAATTGCTTCTGGGCGAGCCGACTTCTACATGAACGGAGATCAAAAGTGTGGCGCGTGGGATATCTTTCCATGTCTGCCTTTTTTGACCGAAAGTGGAGCAGACTACTGGACCTCGAAAAATCTGAACTGGAAAGAAGAAATCAAAAACAAAAACATTCAGGCTCATTTTGCTTTTGGAACAAAGGGACTCATTCAAAATTTAAAAGCCGATCTCGCCAAAAGTGTTGAGTGACTAACTTAGGAGACCAACCGGCGATGACTCTTAAAGTTTTTACCCGATCAGGTCTGAGCCCCGAAGATTTCTTTTCCTCAGAAAAAAACGACAACTCAAAAACACGAGCTGTTTTTACGATTGGAATTTCTGGCTCTGGAAAATCTCACTGGTCTCGAATTGCTGAGCAAAACAATTGGAATGTTTTGAACTCCGACTCCATTCGTGTGGAATGGCTTAAGAAAGCCCAACTTGAAAATAAAAAAGTTCTGATCAACGGACAACTCACCCTGCCCGACCCTCAAAATGAAGAACATGTTTTCTGCCCTGAACTAAGAGCTCTTGTGATGGACAGCGAGTATTTACTTTCGCTTACTAAGCCCGATCAAGCTGTTGTTTTTGATATCACAAACCTCACACTTCAAAGAGTGCCGCTTATGCTGAAAACAACTCTCAAAGGCTACGTAGTTGAAGCCCTTGTTTTTGCGCCCAACTCTCTGGAAGTGCATCAAAAAAACGTATCGCTTCGAAAAAATGTTAAAAGTGGCTTGGGAGTTTCTGAAAAAGTTATCTCGGATCTGTACAATACGTTTCAAGTTTTTTGCACAAATCTTAAAGCAAATCCTCAATCACAAATTATTAGCCAAGAAGAAATCAAAAAACTCTGCTCAACGTCTTTTGATTTTACTTTAATGAGAAAAAACCACGCTTCTTTTGAGGCTTTTTTATTGAGCCTCAGTCCTGAGCAAAAAGCATTCGCTCAAGAGCTCAGCCAAAAAGATATATTTAGTAAAATTGAATATGTCGACGTTCAAGAATTTATTTGAAAATCTAGATCCACAAAGATGCATCGCCATAAGAAAACAAGCGATAGTTTTTTGAAAGCGCATATTGATAAGCTTCTTGTGCGAGCTTGAGCGATCCTCCAAAAACGCTCACCAACACAAAAAGTGAAGACTGCGGCAAATGAAAATTCGTCATCAAAGCAGAAACTTTTTTGAACTCATATCCTGGACGCACAAACAAACGGGTCTGACCTTGAACAAAGTCTTCACCAGGAGAAGATTCCCCTTGAAGAAAGTTCTTTAAATCCAAATCAGCTACCGTCTCGGTCAAACGGCAAGCCGTGGTTCCAATTGCTAAGACCTTTGAAGATTGCTGAATTTTTTGTGCCTCAGACAAAAGCAATTCATAGGGCTCAGCATGTAATTGCGCCGCACTCAAATCATCTGTGCGCAAAGGCTCAAAAGTTCCCCGGCCCACATGTAAGTAAGTATCCGCAGATTGAATTTGCTGAGACTTTAACTTATCCCACAATTCATTTGTAAAATGCAAAGAAGCCGTAGGAGCCGCAGAACTCAGCGCGGGCCCTTGGGCCCACACAGGCTGGTAACGCTCACGATCGGCCTCTACGACATCGCGTTTGATATACGGAGGCAAAGGGATGCGTCCAAAACTCTCAATCCGAGCAACCGCCTCAAGAGAGGAAAAAGAAACTTCATCCGGACCACTCACGCACAAAACATCTTCACTGCCTTCGATTTTTAATTCTTCAGGGAATTTCAACTTTGCAACGTTCTTGATGAGCGCTTTCCAAGAAGTGGGAGAAAGTTTTTCTGTAAGTACGATTTCGTGCCGGCTTCCTGTTTGTCTTTTGGCAAACAAACGCGCAGGCAACACACGTGTGCGATTACGAACCCATAAATAATCTTTTAAAAAAGAATTTTGCTCAACAACGTGCGGGAGATCCGAAAATTTGAGATTTTCAAATCGAGGAAGGCCTCCCTCGGGATGACGACGAACGAGCAACAATCTAGATTCATCGCGACGATCACTTGGAAAATGCGCAATAGAAGACTCCTCATAATCGTATGAATAAGCCGCCAATGAATTTGGCAAATCCGAAAAAGTCCTATGTGACATAGCCAAGAAATGTAAATTGCAAGCAGTTCTAGGACAAGAGAAATAGACCTTATCGAACACCCATAGAAAATAAATCTCTTTGAAAGGGAGCTTTATTTACAGGAACACTTTCTCCACTAATTCTCGCTCCTGGATAATACGCAGAGAGAATTTTTTTATAATTCCATCCCTTCTCCGCAAGATTACGTGCGCCGATTTGGCTCAGGCCCACACCGTGACCAAAACCTCTTCCCTCTAAAAGCCAACCCGACCCCTTAGGCTCCACATCAAAAAGAGTACTCTTGATCCAACGACCGCCTAAAAGTTTTCTAAACTCTGAGCCCTTCAAAACTTTCGATCCACTATCTCCCACCAAATAAACCTTTTGGACACGCTCGCCTTCGGTTCGCTCTACAATTTGAAAATCTCTCAGGGCTCCTAATCCAGGAATTTTAAACCCAAACCAAGGGCCAATCGAAACCTTCCATCGAAAGCGATCATCACTTGCCTCAGGAGGCGACCGCAAAGAATAAATAGAACCCTCTAACGTATTTTTAGACCCCCACACTGTTTCTGGCCGCTCGAGAGTGCCCCCCGATGAGGCATGGTAATAAGCCTTCACAACCTTGCCACTGCTCAACAAAACTTTTCCGCGAGTTTCTTGCACAGCAAAGTGGCTTTTAGCATCTTCCACATGAGCCCCTTTATAAACTTGATCCATGTCTGTGGAATCAAGATCGTATTCCATCTGTCGCGGCCGTCTTTCCTTAAGGCAAGCCAGCGCATAGCTTCTTGCCGCCACCACCTGCGCCTTTATTGCTTCTTTGGGATACTTCGAAGAAATTTCGCTATTCACTATGCCCACAAGATACGATTCCATATCCAGCTCATTCACAATCATGAGCTTGCGATCTTTCACAGGAATCAAATGAATCGTGTCGCGATAAAAAGCCTTGCCAATGTGAATAAATCCCTCGCCTGATTGAACAACGATGCGACCTTCGAACTTTAATTTTTTATTTTTACCTTGGCAGATCCAGCCATCTCTAAATCGACAATTAAGTTCCGAACCCTGCAAGGCAATTCCATTCACTTTCAACTCACTTGCCCGAAGGCTTAGCGGCCGAAAAAACTCTCTTTGCTCTAACAGGATTCGGACCTTCAGAGGAAGGGGCTCCTTGATCTCTCGAACCACAGGAGAATCACCTTTCAGCGACTCATCTCCCTCCCCGTGGCCCAAGAGGGTCAGAAAGAAAGAAAGGACGACCAGAGTTGCCCAATTCCTCCCCACACGATGATGCTAACAAGTGCCGCCCTGCGCGAGGAATAGTCAAATTGCGCAAGGCTCAAAAATTCTCTGACGAAATCGTCAAAACTTCGGCAAGATCCTCTCGAAAAACCGCACTTTGAGAATTAAACATGTTTCGTGCGTTTGCGTATTTGTTTTTGGATTTTTATTTTTTCTTTGCTGAGCTGTCAGCGCGCAGAAAAAAATCTCAGCGTAGATTCCATCTACAAAAAAATAATTTCTCACAAAAGTATAACGGTCGAAGAAGCTCTCAAAGTTATTTCCCCCGAACTCAAAACTTATTTCACTCTCAAATTTGATTCCGATAGCATGCAAGGGGCCTCCCCCACTCACCCTCGAGCCATCACATCAAACGCCGAGGGAACGCTCTACATGAGTTTCAATGGTCACCCCGACCAAGACGAATATCACTCGCTTGAATTTTTGGAATACAAAAACGACGCTGTTTTACTTTCATCTATTCAATTTGATCCTGAAGGCAAAAAACTTCCCACACTTTTTCGCCCAGGCCCGCAGGATTCTTGCTTGAGCTGCCACAGAGGCATCGATCAAACAATCATACCCCTATGGGAACCTTACGTTGGAACTCGAGACAAAGAGATGGATGTCGAGGGAGCGTATCGCGGACACAGGGTAGACAAAGCCTTCACCCAAAACCCCGAGGCCCTTAAGCAAGAAAAGAATCTGCAAGATTTTTTAAAGAGTGCCCCTCAACACCCTCGCTACCAAAAACTCACTCACTTAGTTTCAAGTTACAAGATCAATTCTCAAGATGATCAATCAGCAAACCTTCACAACACACTCATGAACTATCGCATTCAGCGCCTGATGGCTGACCAGCTCGCTCGAACGCTCCTCAAGCGCCCAAATTACCAAGCTATGAAGTTTGATCTTTTGGGTGCCGCCTTGGGATGCAAGGGTGTTCAAGCGCCCGTGGATTTTCGCACCCTCACAAGCGAAATTCATATGACGAACATGGACATAACGGATCGCTTTGCCCAAAATCCTTTAGGTGCACGCTTTTTTAATACCGAGATTCTCGCGGCTTACTTGGCCCACTACGACCCTCGCCTTCAGCCCCTTTTGCCTGTGTTGTGGATAAGCCCCAAACAAGCTCCTCAAGCCTTCTTTGAGGTGGCAAAACTACTCCCCTCAAGCCTCCAAACAATCGATCAAATAAGTGTGCTGCCGCCCATTCCTGTGCTCAAAATCCTCTTCCAAGAAGGACGTTTTGTCTTGGATCGCACGACTCCCTGTGAGACGCTCCATAAGCTTGTAAAAGCTGCGAATTAGCCTCTTTTCGTCTTGACCAAGACCACATTCTGGTTGATGTTAGGAGGACATTTTAGGAACTATAAGGAAGAGCTATGTCCACTGAAAAAGTAGAAAAAACTGAGAAAAAAACAAAGAAATCAGCAGCCCCCAAAGTTAAAACAACTAAAAACTGGAAAGCTCCTCTTGAGTTTCCTTATGCGGTTCTTCGTACGGGCTCCAAACAATATTGCGTTTCAAAAGGCGATCAAATTTTAGTTGAAAAACTAAATCTTGAGCCTGGAAGTTCTTGGACTGCAGAAGAAGTTCTCTTCGTGGCTCAAAGTCCTGGAAAAATTCAAGTTGGAAAACCAACACTCGCAGGAGCGAAAGTGAAATGCGAAGTTCTTCAACAAACACTCGACGGAAAGATTTTAATCCGTCACAGCCGTCGTCGCCAAAGCTCACAAAAAACTTTGGGACATCGTCAACCTCTCACACGTTTGCTCGTGACTGAGATTGTTGCTTAGGCAGAATAGGAGACAACTGTGGCATCAAAAAAAGCTGGTGGTAGTACCAAAAACGGACGTGATTCCAATCCAAAATACTTAGGCGTAAAAGCTTTTGGTGGAGAATTTGTAACATCAGGAAGCATTATCGTAAGACAACGTGGAACAAAGTTTCACGCGGGACGTAACGTAGGCCTTGGCCGCGATCACACTCTCTTTGCATTGGCTGACGGTGTGGTGTCTTTCAAAAACCATAAATCTTCTCCTACACAAGTAGAGATTCTTCCAGTAGCTGTTGAAGCTTAAGAAGACCGAAATTTAAAAACTTTATAAAAAAGCACTCAATCTGATTGGGTGCTTTTTTTATTTTGAAGAGACGAAAATATGAATTTTATAGACGAAGCAAGTATCGATGTTCGCTCCGGTGACGGAGGTGCGGGCTCCGTGCATTTCATGCGCCAAATCTATCGACCTCGAATGGGTCCTGATGGTGGCGATGGAGGCAGAGGCGGTCACCTTTATTTTGTGGCGACTCGTAACATGAGCAGTCTCTTGGATTTTCGTTTTCAAAAAAAATACTATGCTCCAAATGGTGAACCCGGACGAGGCACCGACAAAAATGGTCGCAAAGGCAAAGACCTCGAAATCAAAGTTCCCGTGGGAACCATGGTCAAAGACGCTGAAACGGGCAAGATTTTACTCGATTTGGTGGAAGCCGATAAACCCGTGCTCTTCTTAAAAGGTGGTCGCGGTGGATTGGGCAATATGAACTTTGCCACTTCACGCAGACAAACACCTAACTTTGCTCAACCTGGCGAAAAAGGCTCAGGCTTAAAAGTAAAACTCGAACTCAAACTCTTGGCCGACGTGGGCCTTGTAGGCTTTCCTAATGCGGGCAAATCAACGCTTATTTCAAAGATGAGTGCTGCTAAACCTAAAATCGCAAACTACCCCTTCACCACGCTTGTTCCTAATTTGGGCGTAGTGCGCGGAAAAAGTCGCGATTGGGTTTTAGCGGATATTCCAGGAATTATTGAAGGAGCAAGTGAAGGCAAGGGATTGGGGCACCAATTCTTAAGGCACTGTGAACGCACACACATGTTGATCGTATTGATCGACAGTGATCCTTTAACTGATCGAAAACTAAGCGACGAATACAAAGTCTTGATGAAAGAGCTTAAGGCTTACTCAAAAGAACTCGCAAAAAAACCCAAGCTCGTTGTGTTGAGCAAAGGTGATATTTGGAATGAAGAATCCATCACTCAACGTGAAGGATATGCTGCTCTTAAGAAACTTCTCAAAAAAACTCCGTTTCTAATTTCTGCGCCGAGTGGAGAAGGCCTCGATGAACTCACTTTGAAAGTTGAAAATGAATTGAAAAAAATTGGCAACATCAAGCGAGAGAATGTCGTCAACGAAGAACTCAAACTTGGACCTCAAGATCTCTTCGACGAAGACAAATAAAAAGACAAAAGACACTCACGTGTCACAAGAGCTGAACAAATCACGAACGTTCGCAGAAAAAAAACATCACTGTTTCAATTAGAGAACACTTTCCCCTATGACGAGACACTGCAGGACAAAAGGCACTCAAGATCCATTTGGTGTTTACGCAAAAGTCAGGTAGTACACACTATATGTTAGAAAAACTCCGCCGACATCTCATTACTCACACATTCATCCTTAGCAGCTTGTTTTCAATAGGCGTTAGGGCTTCCGAACTTTTGCACAAAACGGGAGTCGGAACCCGAGGCACATCCTCAACTCACAAGGAAGAAAACTTATACGAAAAATTTCAAATTTTTAACGATATGTTTCCCCAATCTTCTTCTGAGATCGGCTTAGACAATGGATACATCGTTAAACTTTCTTTTGAAGCCTATCTAAATTCCATAGAAAAATTTAACAGAAAAACCCCCATCAAAAACGGTGATCCAAGTGTCAAGAAATGGATTCTTGAGAAAAAAGAAATTTTAAAAGAAAAAATTTATAATAGCTCATGGGTCGTAAAAGAATACAAAACATACAACACCAACGAATTTAAACAAAAAAATAAATTTAAAGCATCCTACTCAAACGGTATCTACACTCTCTCAATTAATAAAGATGCTGAAGAAAATCCTGTGGACATAAAGAACAATATCATTCAAGCCCTTGCCGTTATTTTAAAAACTGAAGAAACAGAATTTACAGTTGAAGAAATTACAAAAGAACTTTTGAAATCAATTATTCCGCTCAAAATAGAACCAAATGATTTGTAAAATTAAATTTTATCTTTAGGATGAACTGAAAGCTTTTTCTCTTCGCTTGAGGCAAAAGCACGGCGCGGACGAAATGACTGAAGCTCGTCTTTTTCGAAAGAAACAGACGCAAGATTCATTAACAAACTTTTTGTTGCAAGCCCCACGGAACCTACAAAAACAAATACCCCAAGAATAAAAGCACCTAACTTCTTTCGCATGTTCTTCTTATCGTAACTTTAAAGTAATAAAGGAATAATTAATTTATGGTTAATTTTGTGTTAAGACCCTCGTTTAACTCGCTTTTAAGCTAAAGCCATCCTAAGATAAAATCTTAACAAGAAAACGAGAACAAAAGACGATGACCTCTCCCCATAAAAGAATCTATTTTGGAGGATCGTTTTTTCCGCCGCATAAAGCTCACACCGAGATGCTTCGACAAGCACTTGATCTCGATAACAAAGCTCTTGCCTACATTGTTCCCACCAAACAAAACCCCCTTAAAAAAAGCCCGGGCTCCTCGCTTCAACTTATCCAAGCTTGGATGCGTGATCTAGAGAACGATCTCAGCCATGAACAGTTTTTAAGATGTGTCTTGGAACTTTCTGAATTCAATTCGAAAAACGAAAAGAGCTATACCGTTGAAACTCTCGAAGAACTTCAACGTAACGATCAGAAACATCATTTCCAGAATCAGGATCAAATAAAAACTGAATGGATTTTGCTCTTGGGAAGCGACTCCGCCTTGAGCCTTGATCAATGGAAAAATCCTGAAAAACTAATCTCGCTTCTTTCTCAAGTCTGGGTTGTTCCTCGAAAAAACATTCACGATTCAAATTTTTCAATTGAGCAAACCCAAAAGCATGTTTCACAAAAACTTAAAAGATTAAAGGGCGACTCAAAGCTCAAACTCCTCAAAACTGTCAGTGATATTTCCTCTACAGAACTCAGAGAGAAAAACGATGGGGCCACGAGTCAGCTTCTCGATCAGTATTTAAGTCCTCATGTACGCGAAGTTTGGAAAAAACTTTGATACATTAAAGGCATGCGCCACTTTTGGACAGTCTTTTTTTTAGTAGTAATCACATCTTGCTCTTCTTCAAATCAATCCTCCCCTGCTTCGGATTCAGCAAGCCAATCTAAGAGCTCTGAAAAACCTGCTGTTGCAACGATTACAAAAGAAGAAACCTTAGAGCCCTATCCTGGGCTCAAGATCGAACACGTTCAGCTCTCAAACGGACTCAATGCCTATCTCATTCCTCGCGAACAAAACGGTACAGTGGGCGTTGTGGTGGGCTACGAAGTGGGAAGCCGCTTTGAAACAGTGGGGCGCACAGGACTTGCGCATCTTTTTGAACACATGATGTTTCGAGGAACAGAAAGCTTCCCCCAGCCTTTTCAAACTCTATCCGAGTGGTCAGGGCACGAGTTTAACGCTTTCACTTCTGACGACCAAACCGTTTACCACGAAATGGTGCCCCTCAAAAACTTTGAAGAAGCTTTAAAGTTTGAATCTGAGCGCATGAGAAAACTTCTCATCACTCCCCAAGGATTCAACACCGAACGCGGTGCTGTCGTGTCTGAGAGGAAAATGAATTACGAAGATTCTCCTGGTGGCAGATTGCACTTTGAGCTCTATCAAACAGCTTTCGACAAACACCCCTACAAAACCACTCCAATAGGTTGGCAGGATGATATCGAACAAAGCAGCTTCGAAGACGCTCTGTCTTTTTATCATCGATACTACGCTCCCAACAGGGCCTCGATTGTTCTCATTGGCGACTTCAAAACAGATGAGACAAAAAAACTTCTTTTAAAATATTTTGGCCCCTTTGAAGAGGTTCCCTTTAAAGAACTCGAAACGCCCAAAGAAACTCTCTTCAGAAAAAATCGCAAAAAAACAATTCGCCTCAAAACTCAAGCGGTTTTCTTAGGTGATTCCGCTTTTTCACCCAGTTACAAAGATGAAGAAGCTTTTGCCGAGCTCTTCATGTGCGTACTTTTTGCAGATTCTTCAAGCGGATACCTTCAACATGCTCTTGTCGAAAAAGGCATCGCGCGATCTGTCTCTGCATCCTGCTACCCGAGTGTCGACCCAGGACTTTCCACAATCACAATTGTAGGTGTACCTAAATTAAGTGCAGCCACGTTAGAAAAGAAATACGAAGAAGCCAAAAAAGGATTTTTAGCTTGGGCAAATAATGATCGCTTTGAGAATATCAAAAAATACTTTGAGATCTCCCAGCTTGAATCCATGCGAAGTCCTATGGATTTTGCCACATCCATTGCCAGCAACGCGGTCACAGCCAAAGACCCTCTCTATTCATTTAAACTTGTAGAAGCAGTAAAAAAACTAAAATTTGAAGACATCGAAAAACAATTCAAAAACAGAGAGAAGATTGGACAAACCCGTGTCCTTATTGTGCCTGCTGCGAAAAATGACCCCATGAAAAAAGACAAAACCATTCAAAAGGATAAAAAATGAAAAACATAATTAAGAATTTCTCATCACGCCTTTTATACTTTGTTTTGTTCTTGGGTATCTCTTCTGTTTCTTATTCCAAAATTTATCTTGATTACGAGGCCGACCCTCTTCCACTTATCAAAATCAATATACTTATTCCTGCCAAAGAAGCCTTCAAGACTGATACTGAAAATCTTGGCCTCAAAATTTTAGAAGAGTGTTTTGAAGGAGGTACTCTCAAAATTGATAAGCAAAAGTATCAAGACCTTTTAGCTTCGTATGGAGCTTCTCTTGAAATCTCAACCGGCCAATCGTACCAAGAAGTGGGTCTCACTTTTCCTTTGAGTGGCGGAAAAATCCCAGAAGGGCTTGTGCAACTTACAAAAGATTCTCTCTACGAACCGCGCATCATCGACGAAACTTATGAGCAGGCAAGAAAACTCCTCAAAGCAAACTTTATTGCAACGCTTGAAAGAGATAGCTCCCTGCTTATCTCTGCAATGAATCGCTATATGGGAGCAAAACTTTTTAACTTCCCTTTTTATGAAAGCTCTACTTTTGATCGAGTCAATATTGCGGCCATTCAGGACTTACACAAAAACTACTACAACCATGCCAACATTTGGATAGGCGTAATTGGGCCCAAAGAACTCAAAGAAGAAATAAAAAAACTCAGCCAAAAACTTTTCTCTAACTCGGGCGACATTGAAGAAGGTATGCTTGAAACAGAATTAAAAAGTGGCTTCGCCCTTCCGCAAACTGGAAAAATGAGTCCAACTTTTATCTTGATCGACAAAAAAGATTTAGCTCAAATAGACTACGGTTTTATCCGAGTTGCTCATCAGAAAAAAGAAAACCAGCATGAGCTTACCGATAAAATCATAAACTATCTTCTCACTCGTGCAGGAATTGACAGCATCTATGGCCGAAAGATTCGTGCTGAAAAAGGCCTTGCGTATCAAGTATCAGGAATTTACACAGAGTATTTGGATTTTCCGGTGATTTCTCTTTTTTCAAATCCTCAACGATCTAAGCAAAAAGAAGCGATTGAGGTTTTATCAGATCTCGTAAAAGGAACTTTTGAAAAAGCAGATCTTATCAACACTCTTCCGGATCCTTTTTTTAATAGCAAACTTCTTTCTTATAAGAATGGTGAGCGCCAAGATGGAGCAACTCCCGATGGACGTCTCCATCGCCGAAAAGACGTGGCAACAAATGATATGAGTTTTGATTTTTACAAATCAAACATCGACAAATGGAATGTGAGCAAAACTCAAGCAACCAAAAGACTCACGAGCTTTACAAAAAACTCAAGCATGGTGATGGGAATCATTGGAGATGCAAGCGAACTTGAACCGCTTGTTAAAAAATCCTTTCCCAAATATCAACTCATTAAAATCTCGTATAAAGACGTCATTGAAAACACGTGGTTGAAATAATCTAAACCTATCTACTAGAAATTAGTTTACAAAAACTATTTTTTAGTTGATAATAAAAACATGCTCGAAGGAATTTTTGGAAATAAAACCGCAGAAAAGGTTCTCCTTCATGTTTTTCACTACGGCGAAATATATCCCTCGGCCATTGCTCAAGACTATGGACTTGCACTCGACCCAATTAAAAGACAACTGGAGCGCTTTGAATCTGCTGGCGTCTTAGTTGCAAAACAATTAGGTAGAAGCCGTATTTTCACCTTTAACCCCAAGTCTCCTTATACAAAACCCATCAAAGACTTGATTCAAATCTCCTACCACGCGATTCCCCTACGAGAAAGAGAACAAATCTTTTCTCAGAGAAGACGCCCCCGTAATAAAAACAAACCTGTATTAAGGAAATAATTTGAAAGAACCAAACTGGAAAACCTGCACAGAGGAAGAACTTTGGAAATATATAGCTCAACATTTAGCTAAAAATGGTATTAGCACAATACTCGTAGGTGGAGCTGTAGCTGCTATATATTCCGAAGGAGCTTATCGATCGGGCGATCTTGATCTTATCGTTGAGAGTTTATTTACAGTTAATCTCCCAAAGATCATGAAACAGATTGGTTTCGTAAAAAAGACAGGTAGGCACTATAAGCACCCTAAATGCTCTCACCTTTTTATTGAATTTTGCTCTCCACCTGTTGCTATCGGTGAAGATATTTCCATAAAGCCTGCTGAAGTACGCTATGGCGGACAAATCTTAAAGCTATACAATCCCACAGATTGCATAAGAGATCGCCTTGCATCCTATATTCATTTTAAATCTCGCGATTGCTTAGAACAGGCGGTTCTTGTTGCTAAAAATCAGCCATTCAATGCAATGAAAATAAAAAAGTGGTGTGAGTCAGAAGGTGCATCTACAGCGTATCAAGATTTTCTAAACGCAATGAAAGCAAAATAAATCTCTAAGAAAATAAATCGCCGAAAGCTTCTATCTGCGCCAGAAGAGGAAGCTCTTTGAGCAAAACAAAAGACACACTTTTATCGAGAGCTTCAAAAAGCTCTTGTGAGGGCGGTCGTTCTTCGGCCAAAAGTCCTAAGTAAACCCGCCGCCCATCAACCGTAGGCCAAATGCTTGGGTTTGCTTTCCACTCCGAATAAAGCCCCATAAGAAGTATTCGTGAAGAATCTTGAGCATGACTTAGGGCTTCAGAAACTTGCCCGCTTTCAACAACCCGCTCCACGCCTAAAAGCCCTGCAAGCTCACTCATAGTCTTTTTTAGCTTTTTACCGCAGGCTTGACCCACCACAATCATCACTTCTGGCTGAGTTTTTATTGATTCTTTCATGAAAAAGTATTGAATTAGCAATGTGGCAGACACAGCCCCAAAACTCAAGCAGTTAAAACCAAAGCCAGAGTGGCTCAAAGTTCGCGCGCCCGGTGGAGAGAATTATCTCAAGATAAAATCCCACCTCGCTCAATTTAATCTTCACACGGTTTGCGAAGAAGCTCGCTGCCCCAACATCGGCGAATGCTGGGCGGGCGGCACCGCTACCTTCATGCTCTTGGGAGATACGTGTACCCGCGGCTGTAAATTTTGCGCTGTCAAAACAGGCAATCCGCGCGGTGTGGTCGATGAGTTTGAACCCGAAAAAATTGCTCATACCGTATCAGGTATGAACTTAAACTACATCGTTCTCACCTCGGTCGATCGCGATGATTTGCCCGATCAAGGCGCAGGACATTTCGCAAAAACCGTAGAGCTCACAAAAGCCATGCGACCCGACATGCTCATTGAAGTGCTCACTCCCGACTGGAGAGGCGACGACAAGTGCATTGAGGCCATGTCACATTCAAAAGCAGACGTTCTCGCGCACAACGTAGAAACCATTGAGCGCTTGCAAAAAGAAGTACGCGATCCTCGCTGTACTTATTCGCAAAGCCTCTATGTTTTAGAAAATTACCTAAAAAAAGCTGAGGCAATTGGACGTCGAGTCGTGACCAAAACTTCCCTCATGATGGGTCTTGGCGAAAGTGACGAAGAAGTTATTTCTTGTATGAAAGACATTCTCAACGTGGGTGTAAAAGTTCTCACATTGGGGCAGTACCTTCAACCCACCGAACGCAGACTGACTGTTAAAGAATTCGTTTCTCCGGAGCGCTTTTCCGCTCTTGCTAAAGAGGGAGAAGCGATGGGTTTTTCCTATGTCGCAGCGGGGCCTCTTGTGCGCTCGAGCTATCGCGCGGGAGAGTATTTTATCGAAAAGATTTTAAGAGGGGAAAAAAGCGATGGGTCAATTCTTAGCCCAAAAAAAACCAACATCGAAGAACTCAAAACACTCAAAGGATCACTCCATGCCTAAATCGCAAAAAAACTTTCCTGTTCAGCCTTTTAAAGACAAAGATTTTGCCATTCGATTTCTTAAACTCATGATTCGCACCAGAGCTCTTGAAGAAAAGCTGATTAAGATGTCAAAAAGTAGCGATGGTTTTTTCTGGATTGGCGGCCCCGGTGAAGAAGCCTTCCAAGTCGCTCTTGGCCTTCAAGTGGATAAAGGAGAAGGCCTTGAGCACGATATGCTTCACCTTCACTACCGCAGCAACGGATGCGTGCTCGCTATGGGCGAGCCTTCTATAAATTTTATTCGCCAGATGAGATCCGTTGAGACAGATCCCTACTCCGGAGGAAGGAATTTCGTCGCCCATGTCTCTAAAAAAGAATGGAATATTGTGCCCATCACTTCTACGATTGAAACTCAATTTTCTGTCGCACCCGGCACAGCTCGCGCTCAATGGCACGCACACAATGAGGGAAAAAAAGCCGGAATCACAGTGGTCCTTGGCGGTGACGCAGGAACGGCTGAGGCAGACTTTTCAACGTGCCTCATTTGGTCTTCACGCCCCAAAGAAGAACTACCTCTTTTGATGATTGTGACGAACAATCAATACGGCATTTCCACTCCTGCCTCTACCCAACATGGTGAGAAAAATATCGCAGATCGCGGCAAGGCTTTTGGAATCAAAACCGGTCTTGCTGAGGGAAATAACCCCGAAAAAATCTGGAGCGCCCTACGCGATGCGTTTGAATACGTGCGTGAATCTCGCAAACCCTATCTCTTAGAAGTCTCCGTTTCTCGCTTGAACGGGCACAGCTCCTCTTCTGGAGCCAATCGAGTCGAAGGCGAAGAAGATTGCCTTGAAAGCTTTCAAAAAAAACTCGAAAAACTAGGATGGATCACCGCTGCAGAAGCTGAAAAACTTTTTGAAGAAGCTGTTGCGGAGATGAACGAAGGGCATGAACAGGCCCGCAAGGAAAACTATCCTTCCGCAGACAGTATTTTTGATCACGTTTTTGCTCCCAAAAAGACCGAATAAAAAAAGCACTTTGCGCTATGGCTTTTTGCCAACACCGTTGTCCGAACGCCCTATACAGCGTATAACAAATTCGTGGCAAATTTGGCTCAAGCAGTGAGGCTTGCGTTACATTATGGTGAAACGCATTTAGGGGTAACGGATATTTTTGGTGAAGACGTGGGACCACCTCTTGAAGGCGTGTTCACTTGCACACAAGGACTCAAAAAAACATGGAACTCCCCTCTTGATGAAAGAGGAATCATTGGAACAGCTATGGGTCTTGCACTTGCAGGACAAAAGCCTATCGCTGAAATTCAATTTTGTGATTATATTTTCAACACCATCGACTTACTCAAACTTGCGGGCAACAGTTACTGGTCGTCAAACGGACAGTGGAACATGCCCATGGTGGTGATGACTCCTCACGGAGCAGGAATTCACGGATCGCTTTACCACAGTCACTCATTTGATGCGTGGGCGACTCGCTTGGCTGGATGGAAGATCGTGATCCCTTCAAACGCTCGCGATGCTTATGGATTAATGTTGTCGGCAATCGAAGAACCGAATCCCGTGCTTTATCTTATTCCCAAAGCTTTGCTTCGAGCAAAAGGTGAAGAGTTGATTCCAGGTGAGCCCGAAAACGATGCGGACCTTAGAAAAATGATCGACGCTCCCGTTATGGGAAGTGAAGCGCGCAAAACATGGCAAGCCCAGTGGCCTGCTGTTGAATACGCACCCATCCCCATTGGAAAAGCAAAAGTTGTGCGCGAAGGAAGCAATGCCGCTGTCGTCACCTACAGTCGCCACGTGCATATGGCGCGCGAAGTAGCAAACGAACTTGCGGCTGAAGGCAAAGGCGAAGTTCGAGTGATCGATTTGCGCTCACTCCACCCCTACGACTGGGAATGCATTTCTCAAGCCGTGAAAGACACGGGTGGAAAAGTTTTATTTGTGAACGAAGATACTGAGATCACAAACTTTGCGGAACACTTGTTACGAAGAACAATCGAAGAACATTTTTATGAATTGCGCTCGCGACCACGCGTGTGTTTAGCAAAACATCTTCCCGGTGTGGGGCTTTCTCCCACCCTTGAAGAAGCAACCGTCCCTCAAAAAAGCGATATCAGGCGTGAGCTAGAAGCCATGCTCGATGAGAGATTTTAGAAAATAAAGTTTTAGAAAATATTGAAGGAGTAATTTATGAATTTTGAAGTTCCAGAACTAGGCGAAGGCGTACAAGAAGGCGAACTCATCGCATGGAAAGTAAAAGTTGGCGACACCGTGAGCATGGATCAACCCTTGCTCGAAGTCATGACCGACAAAGCAACTGTTGAAATCCCAAGTCCTGTTGCGGGAACCATCAAAGAAATCAAAGCAGCCGAAGGCGATCGACTAAAGATTGGACAAGTTATTTTGGTGATTGAAGAAGGCGCGAAAGCAAGTGCCGCAGCTTCAGCTCCTGCTCCAGCCGCCCCCCCTGCTCCTCAAGCAGCTGCTCCTATTGCGAATCAACAAGTTCACACAAAAGCAGAAGCAGCAACCACATCTTTAGCTTCAAATGTCGCTTCAAATAATGGTGGAGCGTATGCGGGTGATTTTCAAAAATCGTTTGATAGCTCAAACGTTCCCGCATCTCCCTATGTGAGATCACTCGCTGCAAAAGCAGGCGTTGATATTCGCCAAGTAAAAGGTAGCGGTCCTATGGCGGGCAACGTGGCACGCGTTCTTGAAGAAGACGTGCTTCGCTTTATCGATACTCAAGGCCGTGCCGCAACAACTGGCGGAGCTTCTCAAGTAAGCTCATCAGTGAGCAGCGGGGGACTCCAGCGCGTAGAAGCGCCTCGTTCAATGACAAGCGTTGCAACAAGCAGTGGCTCTCTTACAAAAGTAGCACCCGCTCCGACCAAGCAACTTCCTGTGAATGATTTTAATTTTGAAGAAGTTGTGGAGCGCAAACCTCTTCGTGGCTTGAGAAGAGTGATTTCTCAAGCGATGGTACGCAGCAAATTCACAGCTCCGCACTTTTCTTACGTGGATGAATTTGAATGCACAAGCCTCATGGCCTTGCGCGAAGAAATCAAAAAGAGCGCAGAATCTTATGGAATCAAATTCTCTTATCTCCCATTTATCGTGAAAGCAGTTGTATCTGCTTTAAAAGAATTCCCTCAAGTGAATGCAAGTCTTGAAGAAAAAGATGGCAATGCGGAATTGATTTACAAGAAATTTTATCATATCGGAATTGCAGTCTCGACCGAGAACGGACTCATCGTGCCTGTGATCAAACACGCTGATAAAAAATCTTTGCTTCAAATCGCTCTCGAAATTCAAACTCTTTCTGAAAAAACTCGCAGCGGAAAAGCAACAGCTGAAGAATTAAAAGGCTCTACGTTCTCGATCACTTCGATGGGAAATATCGGCGGAACTTTTGCAACTCCGATCATTAACTATCCTGAAGTTGCGATTATGGGTGTTTACAAAATCCAACAAAAACCTGTTGTTAAAAACGGTCAGGTTGTTGTGGGCAACACCATGAACCTTTCTTTAAGCTGCGATCACCGCGTAGTGGATGGCGCTGTTGCCGGACAATTCTGCAACGCTGTGATTGATCGTCTCGCGCATCCATCTAAACTCATGTTGGAGATGATATGAACTTTGACGTCGTCGTAATTGGTGGTGGCCCAGGTGGCTACGTGGCTGCAATTCGTGCGGCTCAAGAGGGATTCAAAACAGCTCTCATTGAACAACACAAATTGGGCGGAGAATGCCTCAACTACGGATGCATCCCTTCAAAAGCTCTCATCTCTGCAGGGCATGTGATCGATAAGATATCTCATGCTTCTACCATGGGAATCAACGTGCAAGGCATGAGTGTGGATCTTGCAAAACTCATCGACTGGAAAGCATCCATCGTAAAATCTCTCACCGGCGGCATTGGGCAATTGCTCAAAGCTAACGGAGTGACTCATATTCCGGGCGCTGCCAAATTTGAAAAAGTCGAAGGCGGACAAAAAGTTATCTCAGTAAGCGGAGAAAAGCCTTCTCAAGTAACAGCTTCAAAAGTCATCATTGCCAGTGGATCCGAAACGGTTCAATTGCCCTTTCTTAAAATCGACGGGCAAAGTGTACTTGGATCCAAAGAAGCATTGGATGTAAAGAAAATCCCCGAGTCGATCACTGTAGTGGGCGGCGGATTTATTGGTCTTGAAATTGGAACTTTCTTTTCAAAACTTGGAACAAAAGTCACCGTTGTTGAAGCGACTGAGCAACTTCTTCCTGGCACCGACAAAGAGTGTGTGGAAGTTGTCT
>JBILWH010000041.1:0-7887 GCA_044370015.1 Bdellovibrionota bacterium
AACAAATACTCGAATTTTAGAACAATGGAGAAGAGCTCTTCCTATCAAGAACAATGAACTTGAAATGTCGATCCGATTAGTTGAAACATCGGACAGTTCACTCAAGGCTATTAAAAAAATTATCTCCAAACTTAAAGCCGAAAATCCTCAAACTCATATTTTACTTTCAGATGTCAGCGGAGAGGATACTCCTCAAAGCTTTGCTCAAATGGAAGAACTTTTTGCCTCAAATCCTGAGATCAAAAGTCTTCCCAAAGCTGACCAAGATCAACTCAAAGAAGCGCTTCGCGAATATCGCTTTAATGGTCAGACAATTGTCGAAACCCACAATCGAAAACTGACTTATATTAAATTTTTTATAAATGGAATTCCCTTTGCTTTTCTTTCTCATCTTGGACGAGATCTTCCCATAGCCGCGCATGCCTTGGTTGGATTATGGATGGGACTTTTATGTGCGTTCAACCAATACACCCTTTTAGGATTTAATCGACTTGCTTTTTCTATTCCTGATGCAATTTTTACAAGTCTAGATCGGGCTCAAGAGTATACCTATAAGCATGTTTTTCGAAATTTTTTTCAACTCGACAAAACATTTGAGGTCCTCGGTCTTAAAATTCCCTTCGAATCTTTTGCTGTCGATTTAGCGAGTCGAAATTTAGATAGTCACACCTTTTTAAAAACTATTCCTAAAAAGCTCATGACTTTTTTATTGGTTTTTCCCTATCTCTATGCAAATTATTTCGTATTTGAGTGGGGCGACAATATGATTTTGCATCACTTTAAACCCCAAGAATATGGACATTTCGACCTACATTCCATTACGAACGCTACCCTTGCTTCTTGGATGAGTATTCTCTTGGCTTCCAAAACAGATTATTTTGCAGAGGGTATTCCACATCTAGCAGTCAATAATTTTGGCCATCGAATGAATCGCCCTCTCTCTGAGCGACTCGTATGGATCACATCTGTTTCGATGTTTATCTCGTCCGTGGTGACAATGCTTGCAGGTGGAGCTGATCTTTTTCATGCCCAACAGATCACCCATCTTGCTTGGCCTATTTCAGCTGCTGGAATGGCCTATTATGTACTTGATCAATTTTTACTTTCTCCAAACTTAAAAGAAAATTTCAAAAAGACATTAAGAATTAAGACTCAAGAAGAATTCAAAAGCCCCATCGTTGATCTAGAAGCTCTAGAAGCTAGCGAAAAACAAAATATTACCAAGAAAAAGACTCCTACTTACACCAAAAGAAGCCTGTGCATTACCCTTTTACAAAAAGGGACTCAGTGATAAAACTCTAGTCATTCCCGAAAGTGGAGAGATGGCCGAGTGGCTGAAGGCGCCCGCTTGGAAAGCGTGTTTATGGGAAACTGTAACGTGGGTTCGAATCCCACTCTCTCCGCCATAATCTCAAATTTAAAAATATTCTGCTAAAACAATTTTTGAGGGATTATTTTATGAAAACCAAATCCACTTGGACTGAAAAAATGAAATTCGATGCAGAGTCGCGCAACTTTAAAATTCAAATGGATGCAAAAGGTCCAATGGGAAGCGATTCCGCAATGACGCCCAAAGAGCTTTTACTTCTTGCCGTAAGCGGCTGCACGGGAATGGACGTGGTGGCATTGCTCAAAAAATTTAAACAACCCTTTGAGGCTTTTTCCGTAGAAGCTGAAGGCGAGCTGACCCAAGGCACTCATCCTTCCATTTTCAAAGAAATCAATCTCACTTTTAAAATCACAGGGGATGTTGTTACTGCAAAAGCCATTGAGGCCGTTCAGTTATCCCAAACAAAATATTGTGGCGTGAGTGCCATGGTCGCAGCAAGCGTTCCCATCCATTACACAATTGAAATAAATAAAAAAAAAGTAGGCTCTGGTCAGGCAAAATTCCCTTAATTGATTAAGATAGTTTCTGAGGAGATTATCTATGCCTTATGCAAATGAAATCTTAGGCGGGCTACTCATCGGTCTTGGCTCTGCACTTCCCCTTATATTTGAAGGAAGAATTGCAGGAATCAGCGGCTACGCAGCCACAGCAACAAGACCTACAAACATAGACGGAAAAACAGCTCTTGCCTTAGTTTTGGGAATTATTTTAGGTGGCTTTATTTGGAAAATTTTAGGACATGAAATTCCCCTTACAGATTCTCTTCAGCTCAGTACCTTTGTGTGGATAATTGCGGGAATACTCGTAGGATTTGGATCAAGACTCGCAGGAGGTTGCACAAGTGGACATGGAGTCTGCGGACTTGGTCGAGCTTCACCTCGCTCTTTTGTGGCGGTCCTCATTTTTATGTCTGTTGCCATTCTCACGACAATCGTGATGAGGACAATCAAATGAAATATCTTCTCTACTTACTTTCAGGCTTTATCTTTTCCATGGGCCTTTGCCTATCAGGAATGATTGATCCAATGAAAATCAAATCATTTCTCGCAATGGGCACCTCTGATTGGAACCCCGCTCTTATCTTTGTTTTGGGATCAGCGGTTCCCGTCTACGGACTGGCTTTTTTCTTTTTAAATAAAAGAAAAAAATCTCTCGATGGGCAAAGCTTTAAACATCCTTCTCCTCGACCTATCGATAAAAAATTAATCATCGGTTCAACTTTATTTGGTCTTGGATGGGGAATTGCGGGTCTTTGCCCAGGTCCAGCACTAGCTCTCTTAGTGGGATTTGATAAAAACATTATCACTTTTCTCATCGCAATGTTTTGTGGATTTGAAATTCAAAAAAAGTTTACATGAAAAAATACGAAATTAAAAGTCTTTACGATGAAATCACTGCAACCGTTACTTATGTGGTTTTTGACAAGACAACTCGAGACGCTGTCGTGATTGATACTGTTCTTGATTATGACCCGGCTTCTTCAAAAGTCTCTACCGAATGCCTCGATAAATTAGAAAAATTCTTAAAAGACGAAAAATTAAATGTTCATTACTGTCTTGAAACGCATGCTCATGCCGATCACCTAACGGGCGCTCAAGAATTAAAAAAACGCCTGCCGCATATCAAACTTGCTATTGGAGAAAACATCACTAAAGTTCAAAGTGTTTTTAAAAAAATCTACAATCTTCCCGAGAAGTTTATTCCCAACGGATCACAATTCGATCTACTTTTAAAAGAAAATCAAACTCTAAAAGCAGGAAGTATCGAAATTAAAGTTTTATTTACTCCAGGACATACTCCTGCCTGTGCCTCTTACTTAATTGGGGATGCTGTCTTCACAGGAGATGCGATCTTTATGCCCGATACAGGCACAGGTCGCTGCGACTTTCCTGCTGGTAGCTCTGAGGCCCTTTACGAGTCGATCGCAGAAAAGTTATTCAAACTTCCAGACTCCACACGTGTTTTTGTCGGTCACGACTATAAGGCAAATGGAACACGAGAAGCTACATGGGAAACAACCATTGGAGAAGAAAAAGCTCTTAACGTTCAGCTAAAAGCCCAAACCAAGAAAGACGAATACGTTAAAGCTCGCAATTCTCGAGACGCAACACTTTCCGCACCCAGACTTCTGCTGCCAAGTATTCAAGTGAATATCGATGCAGGAAAACTTCCCGATCCTGAAAACAACGGTTCAAGTTACTTAAAAATCCCTATTCGAAAAAAATAGAGAAAGAAATATACATGGAATACACTCTACTTATCGCCATTGGAATTACGATAGGCATCTTTTCCGGTCTCCTAGGAATTGGGGGAGCTATCATTTTAATTCCCATTTTAGTTTATGGCTTTGGATACACTCAGGTTCAAGCCACTGGAACTTCACTTGTTGCCCTGCTTTTACCAGTGGGAGCCCTTGGGGTTTGGCAGTATTACAAAAGCGGGCTTATTCAAAACCAAAATATCAAGGTAGGTCTTATAGTCGCAGTTGGGATGTTTGCTGGAACTTTCATAGGAGCTCGTATTCTCCCCCTCATTCCTGCAGATGTTCTGAAAAAAGCTTTTGCGATTTTTCTAGTACTCGTTGCAATCAAAATGTGGCGCTCTTAAAAAACAAAAGAATGACTTAATATCTATTGAGCCGCAATTTCATCCGAGTTTCTTTTGATAGTTAACGCTTTATCTCTATTGGGTGGCAACTCAAATTGTGTACCTTTATCTCTAGATATAGGTTCAAATCCACTTGGCACTTTTCTGGGATGGCCTACTGGGTTTCCCAAGTCTCCTGTGACAACAGATTCATGATCATAAATTCCAGTCGCTACAAATTCTACCAAAGCATCAATTTCTTCTTCGCTTAACTTTAGCGGAAAAACATCTGCCATCGTTGAAAAAGCCAAATACTCAGGAGGAATAAGGGAATCTCGCTGATAAAGCGTATCAAAATATTTGTTGGTCACATCTAAGCGATTAATCATGCTTAAATCTGGAGATCCCTCTAGGTGATATTCAATTGCTTGCCGCAAACCTAATCTTGAACGCTTTTTATAGTCTGTTTCAGGCGAACCTTGAGCACGTGCAGTTCCGTGATGAAAATAAGGAAAAGTTTCAATCACATTTCGGAGAGGAGCGATCCGAAATTTAAAACAATCTGCCTCATCTGTTGTTGCTTGTGCTCGACCAATATCAGGAGCGTAACTACCACTCACAGTTTCTTCTTTATGACATCTTGGTATTTTTCCTCTTTGCTCTCTAAAAACTGAAAAAAATCCATTGTCAGAAAATACGAGCCTTGGTCGAGACAAACTACTTCGAGGATCACTCTTTACACCAAGTGCCGCAAATCCACTTCCTCCAAAAGTCGGCGGTGCATGACATCCTGCACATCCGGCTCCTTTGTAAGTTTGTCCGTGCAAATCAAAAGTTTTTCCAGCAGAGGTCAAATAAATACCCATTCCCTTAATTTGCTTTTCAGTTAAAGAGTTTTTTCCGTCAACAAAACGATCGTAAGGAGTATTTTTTGAAACATTCGTTGCAAGATAAGCAGCAATAGCTTTGCCTAAACCTAGATCAGTAACGCCCTTGCCTGGAGAAACTTTTTCAAATCTATTTCTATACTCTTTAATCGAACTCACTTTAGCAACTGCAATGGCCAAACACTCGTTTCGAGTAGGTACCGATACAGAACCATTAGGTCTTCTACTTGGAACACCCGATATGTATTCAGCGGGAGCGTTGAAAGATCCTTTATTCTGACCTGTCACAGGATCATATGAGTTACTGTGCTGAATATAAACCGAGTTTTTAAAAATAGGGCCACCTTCCCTGAATGGATTTATTTTTTCATCAGCTGGTACAGGATTAAACCCGCATAATTCTTCACCAGTGTGAATTGGAAGTAGTGTTTGAAAATTTAGATTTCCAAAACGTCCGTCTAAAAGTAATCCGGAATCTGAATTTGGATCAGTTCTATACGCGACATTTATAGTGCTCGGTACGTTTCTAAACATCAACTTTTCACAAGTAAATCCCAAACCGTCATCAGCACAGCGACGATTATTACTTAACTTACCTTCCGCAAAATGTTTTCCAACGTTATCAATTGTAGGCCCACCTTCTCCAGAGGCACCAACACTAAGTGGCATACCATCAGCAAGACCATGATTTGTAAGGTGGCAAGTTGCACAGCTCACATCATTATTTCTGGATAAAATAGGATCGTTGAACAAAAGCCTTCCTAGCTCAACTTCTTCTAGAGTAGGCTTATACCCCAAAGCTCTTTCATAATTGATAGGCGGGAGTTTAATTAACTTGTCTGAAAACTTTGAACGAAATTCATCTGCTAAAGCTTTTGTTTTTTTATACTCAAAAAACTTGAAGCAAGAAAAAAAAAAAGAAATAAAAAGAATAAAGAAGAAACTCATTTTGAGTCTTAAAATTTTCTTAAAAAATCTCATAAACAAACTCCTTCTCAATTAGATATTTTTTTTCCAGTTCCAATAAGAACGCCGGTGCCTTGTCTAGCATCAATGTTCAAAGATCCAACAACTGAAAATAATTTAATATCCAAAGCCTGTCCTAAGTAAGAGGAAACTGAACTATATGTCGCATCAGAATCTGTAGACTTAACATTTGGACGAACCTTTAAACACGAACCTATTTCCATAGAGGGCCTTCTTCCAAAAGAAGTTCCAAGACACCTATCGTAAATAACAAAAATATTTAATTTTACAGGGGGAGCATAGGGAAAAGGTTTATTACCATTTGTAGGATCAACCTGAACTCTTATATCCTCATTAAATGTCAACATAAAACCCGCCCCAAAATTAGGGCTTATTTCTGAAGGAGCATTCAATTCAAGAATAGACGTGGGTGAAAGGCTTGCATCAAGCTTGATTTGAAATACTACCACCCTCCACGATGATAACTTTTTAAACTCAGCATCTCTTTCAGCTAAAGTCGTTGGATATGGTTTATTTAAATCTGCAGGAACTGCAGGATCAACACACCGTACAACCCATTCTCTTCCATAAGGAATCAAAAAGGGTTTTACTTTTAACGACAACAAGTAAAACATGCTTGATACAGGTGCATTCAGATTAATTCGATTACCCTCATCGCCGGCTAAAACGGCAGTTTCAGGAATACATCTTGAAATTAAAACTGAAGACCCCGTAAATTCAATAGAACCAGCGGCCGTTCCAGCCTCTGTACCTTGGACAAAAAGCTCAAAACTTCCCGCACTAAACCCCGCTGCAGAGTTTAAATAAGTTAAAGCAGTTTGTTTATATGGAACATCTGGTTCAGCATCTATTTTATTTTTGAGAGCTTCTTTTTTAGCCGTTACATTAAAATTAATGAGCGGATCAGGAGTGTAAGTTGGAGCAGGAGATAGATTTAAATTAGCAGCAGGAAAAAAAGGTGCTGGAGGATAATCCCAGCCAGGCCTAAGCTTATAACTTGATAGAGTATTAAACTTACTGACAGCTAAAGTTTGTAAGGATTGATTAGAGGCTTTAGTCAGTAATTTAATAAGAGATGCAACACTCACATCTGCACTAGACCTAGCTTCCCGCTCTCTTACTCCAGACAACAGGCTAGAAGCACCATACGAAACTATTCCAGAAATCAAAACAACGATCATTAACTCAAGGAGCGAAATTCCTTTTTTGTTAAAAAAAGATCTTTTATTTTTAGTCATCGAGTAAAATACCTTTTTCCTTAGAATCATCTGAATCTAAAAGCCACAAAGCTTGTACAACATAACTCCTCATCTCATTTCGATTGAGCTTAGTACCGATACCTTTGCAAGCGTTTGATTGAGAGTCTAAAATAATAGTCCCATCTGTTTTGAAACAGGCGTATGCGGATTCAATTTTAGGAGTCTCTTTTTCAGAATCTGACACGGCATTATCGGAAGATGAAGATGAAGATGAAGATGAAGATGAAGACGAAGATGATGTACTTGAATTCTCAGATAAAGTAGCTACCTCCTCTCCGTTTCGATAAATCTGCTTTAAAGTTGATTTGCTTATAGAAGCATTGAGCAGCTCCAGATCTCCTCCAGAAAAAACCTTCCAAGCTTCTGTATTTGTACTTCCATCTCCACTCAAGGCTACCCACGCAAAATTTAACTCACCGTTCGGATCAGGGAATGAATAGTTAAAATGATTTTGTGTTAAAAGATGAAAAACCTTTGTCCACTGTAAGGAAGTTACAGGAGGGATAAACCACCCACTTGCTTTAGAACAAATACTTGGTCCATCGGATTGTTTAGAGCTTTTTTCACTCGATATAAAGAATCTATACGGCGCCGCTTTTTTTCTGCAAACAAAAGAAAAGTCAGAACTTTGCTCGGCTTTAGCAGGAAAAACACCTTTATAACGTACATGATGAGAGATCAAGGCTCCGGAGCCAGAACCTGAAGGGTCTAAGATTTTCAAAGCTCTCAAATCTTTTTCATGTCTCACAACGGCAAGCTGACTAGTTGTATTGAAAAA
>JBILWH010000042.1:0-7852 GCA_044370015.1 Bdellovibrionota bacterium
TCCTCAGCCTCTTCTTCTTTTGATTTGATTTTAACTTTTGATGGCCGAGATGTTGTGAAAGATTACTCAGTTGTTTCTTCACAGTTTTAAAATTTAGTTTAAGGTTTAGCTGAGATTTTAAATAAAGGAATCTAAAATGAAAAAAATAATTGCTTTAAGTTTTCTCTTAGCTGCGTGTGCTGTGACTCCCCCAATGTCTCCTCAGCAGATACGCGCTATGCAAATGCGAAGTTTCGAAAGTACAACATATGAAAATGTTTTTCGTGCCCTGAAAACGGTTCTCCAAGACGAAGGATATGTCATCAAAAACCAAGATATGGTGGGCGGCTTAATTGTGGGAAGCATTCAAAGAACGGATGGCATGTCGAACTTCAATATGGTTTTTAATGCCGGAAAAAACTATCGCACTGGGGAGAGTTACGAGGTTTCAGTAAATCTTGAAAAAGTTGGTAAAACCGTTGAAACAAGAATGACCATTCAAAGGATGGAGTCCTATAGTATGGGTGGCACTCAAGGAAATCCTATTCTAGATCCAGAAACTTATAAAAACATATATGAAAAGGTTTCAGTCGAAATCAAGCGAAGACAGGCTCAGGGCAAGTCAGGATAAATTTTTTTAAGTGCTAAAAATTTTTAAATCTTTTTCAAAAGAGCAGTGGGCTTGGTCTTTTTATGATTGGGCAAATTCTGCTTTTGCAACAACTGTTTTGGCGGGATTTTTCCCTATTTTTTTTAAAAAATACTATGCCTCTCAACTGGATCCCGCCCAGTCTACAGCCTACCTCGGTTATGCGAACACTCTCTCTTTGCTCTTTGTTGTTTTGGTAGCTCCAACTTTAGGGCAACTAAGCGATCAATCTCAGACCAAAAAGAAAATTTTATTTTTTTTAACTTTTTTAGGATCACTTGCCTCAATCTCTATGGGTTTTATTTTTCAAGGAGCTATCTTTGCTTCATTGACAGCTTTTGTTTTTGCAAATTTTGCTTTTTCAACAGCCTGTGCTCCCTATGACTCTCTTCTTGTGAGCGTTGCAAAAGATGAAGAAGCAGATCGAGTATCCTCCTTGGGTTATGGGATGGGGTATTTGGGGGGAGGGCTGCTCTTTGCTTTGAATTTGTGGATGTATCAAAGTCCTTCTTTTTTTGGCTTAGCTGATGGAGTGAGTGCCATTAAGGCCTCTTTTGTAACGGTTGGAGTATGGTGGCTTATCTTTAGTGCTCCTGTTTTAATTTTTGTAAAAGAAAAAGATTTGGGGCAAAAAAAATCTCAAAAACCATCTCAAGAACCTCCACAAGAATCGGCCCATGTTTTTATTAAAAGTATTTTCAATGTTTTTAAAGAAAGTAAAAATCTTGGATATTTTCTTTTAGCCTACCTTCTTTATAACGATGGGGTGGGTTCTGTGATTCGTATGGCTGTTGATTATGGAGTCAGTATTGGAATTGATTCAGGTGAATTAATGATAGCTTTGCTGGCTGTTCAGTTAATTGGCTTTCCTGCAACAATTTTGGTGGGCGGACTTACAAAAAAATTTCCTCCGCGCAAAGTTATTTTTGCAATGATCGTGAATTATTTGATCATCATTGCTTGGTCGAGTGTATTGCGCTCCAAGTGGGAGTTCTTTTGTGTTGTGTGTTTACTTGCTTGCTCGCAGGGTGCAATTCAGGCTTTAAGTCGTTCTTTCTTTATGAAATTAATTCCCAAGGAAAAAGCAGGAGAATATTTTGGCGTTTACAATCTCTTTGGTAAATTTTCTGGCATGATTGGTTCGATGTTGATGGGTTCGGTGACTTGGCTTTCTGGAAGTCATCGCTTAGGCTTATTAAGTATAGCCTCTTTATTTTTAGTAGGAGCTTTTTTGCTCAGAAAAGTAAAAGAAAAAGCTATAGATATATAGATATTTAGTTAAAAATTTTGGGGAGGAAGCATGTCGCATCCATGGTACGCAAATTATCCTAAATCAGTATCTCAAGAAGTTGATGTTGATTCTTTTAAGAGTCTTGTGGAGCTTTTTGAAAATAGTTTTAGTCTTTATAAAGACCGTCCTGCTTTTACCTGCATGGGTAAAACCATAACTTATGGTGAGCTTGATCGCTTGAGCCTTGCTTTTGCGGCTTATTTGCAAAAATCTCTTGGACTTCGAAAAGGTGATCGCATTGCAATTCAACTTCCAAACGTTTTACAATACCCGATTGCACTTTATGGAGCTTTGAGAGCAGGATTGATTGTGGTGAATACAAACCCACTCTATACCCCTCGAGAAATGAAACACCAATTTACAGATGCAGGAGTAAAAGCAATTGTTATCCTAGCAAATTTTGCTCACAACCTAGAAAAAATTCTCGAAGAAACGGGAATTCAACATGTGATTGTCACGGAGTTGGGTGACCAGCTTGGTTTTCTTAAGGGCAACATTGTTAATTTTGTCGTTAAAAAAGTTAAAAAAATGGTTCCTGATTTTCGCCTGCCTAAAGCCATCTCATTTAGAAAAACTCTTTTGATTGGTCGTTTACAACAATTAGATCCTGCTCAGATTGAATCAAGCGACACAGCTTTCTTGCAATACACAGGAGGAACCACTGGCGTTGCAAAGGGGGCTGTGCTGACTCATCGTAACGTGATTGCAAATTGTTTGCAGACAGCAGCTTGGATGGCCCCTGGTACAACAGGCATGGGTGATTTGATTGTGACGGCTTTGCCTTTGTATCATATTTTTTCACTCACAATTAATTGCCTCATGATGGGCAAGCAGGGGGGGCATAACTTATTGATTACAAACCCCCGAGATATTCCTGCTTTTATTAAAGAACTTTCAAAGTATAAGTTTAATATTATTACGGGTGTGAATACGCTCTTTAATGCTTTGATGAATCATCCTTCGTTTTCTCAGCTAGATTTTTCTTATTTGAGATTATCTGTGGGTGGGGCAATGGCTGTTCAAAGTTCGGTTGCGAAAAGATGGAAGGAAGTCACTGGTATTCACATTATAGAGGGTTACGGATTAACGGAAGCTTCCCCTGTGATCTGCTGTAACCGCGCGGATGGTTTTGAAAAAATTGGATCAATTGGTTACCCCATGCCCTCAACTCATGTGAAAATTGTAGATGATGACGGAAAAGAAGTAGCTCCCGGTCAACCTGGAGAGCTTTGCTGTAAAGGACCCCAAGTCATGCAGGGGTATTGGCATCGTAAAGAAGAAACCGATAAGGTTTTTTATGGGGAATATCTTAGAACAGGAGATGTTGCGGTGATGGATCCTGATGGATCTTTCCGTATCGTAGATCGTAAAAAAGACATGATCTTGGTTTCTGGTTTTAATGTGTATCCTAGTGAAATCGAGGAAGTTATTGCCGATCACCCTGGAGTTTTAGAGGTAGCTGCAGTGGGTGTGCCCGATGAGAAGTCTGGAGAGGCGGTAAAGGTCTTTATTGTTCGAAAAAATCCAGCTTTGAAAGCTGAAACAGTAAAAGACTTTTGTCGAACACGCCTTACAGGGTATAAGATGCCCAAGTATGTTGAATTTAGAGAAGCCCTTCCCAAAACTAACGTTGGTAAAATTTTACGTCGTGAATTGCGGGATGAGGCTTTAAAAAATGGGTAGAGGCTGGGTACACGGAATTCGAGAAGCTTCTTCAGCTAAAAAAGGAAAGCTTTTTACAAAAATTGCAAAAGAAATTTCGGTTGCGGTTCGTACGGGTGGGAGTAAAGATCCCAACTCAAATGCACGATTGAGGTTGGCGCTTCGGGAAGCTCAAAAAAATTCAATGCCTAAAGATACCGTCGAGCGCGCTATCAAGCGGGGGTCTGGTGAAACACAAGAAGGTCAGTTAGATGAGATTGTGTATGAAGCTTATGGGGCTTTTGGAATTCCCGTTCTTGTAGAAGTTCTTACAGATAATAAAAATAGAACAGTTCAAGATCTTCGTGCGATTTTTGTACGAGGTGGAGGAGCTTTGGGTGAGCCAGGATCAGTGATGTGGAATTTTGATCATGTTTGTTCTGTGCTGGCAAAAGACTCCAAGAATCGCGATGCAGAAGAAGCAGCGATCAATGTGGGCGCAAACGAAGTAAGTTCACTTGAAGAGGGTGTGTTTCAGTTTATAGGAGATAAAAACGATCTTGATCCAATTCAAGAGGGACTTTCAAAAGAAGGTTGGGAAGTTTTAAAGGCCGAAATAATTTATAAGCCGAAAGCTCCCGCTGAACTAAAACCAGATCAAGAAGAAATGCTCGAAAAACTAAACGAGAACCTGAACGATCACGACGATGTCAAACGTGTTCACTTCGCCCTATAAGATTTCAAAATCTTTAAAATTGTCTGATATACCACCCGCGCGGTGGATAATTCTTGTCGATCGTAAAGTTGATCCAAAGATATCACTTCTTAAAAAAAAGTATCCCTCCATAAAACTATCAGCTGGCGAAGGACTTAAGGAATTTTCTTCTCTTGAAAGACTAGCAAAGCAAATCATTCGACATGAAGAAAAGCATGGACGCATTGAAGGGATCGTTTCAGTTGGTGGAGGAAGCTTAGGTGATACGGCTGGATTTTTAGCAAGTATCTATCGACGTGGCATTCGGCTTATTCATATACCAACGACTTATCTTTCTGTGATTGATTCTGCTTTTGGCGGGAAAACTGCAGTCAATGCGGGTGGGGCAAAGAATCAGTTGGGTACTTTTTACCCTGCTGAAAAGGTTTTGATTATCAAAGATATTTTGCCAACAGATTTTTCTAAAGTTGAAGAGGCTTGGGCTGAGTTATTTAAAATTTCATTGTTAGACTTAAAGCTTTGGAAAAAACTATCAAAAGTTTCAAAGATTAATGCAAAAGATTTTTGGACTCTTGTTCCTTATGCAATCAATCTTAAGCAAAAAATTGTTCAATCAGATCCTCATGAAAAAAAGGGTTTGAGGAAATTTCTTAATTTAGGCCATACAATCGGACATGCTTTAGAGGCTGCCTCAAGTCTATCGGGGGATCCTTTGTCACACGGGCATGCAGTTGCTTTGGGAATTTATCTTGAAAATGAGTTTTTGTATGATCAAAAGTGTATGTCCCAAAAGAGCTTTCATGAGATAAAAAATCTATGGGAAAGGCACTTTTCTCTTGAGTCTTTGTTGCACAAGGGAAAACTGCAATGGTCTCGCTCTTTATTTCGAAAGCTCCTTTTAAAAGACAAAAAAAATACCTCATCAAAAGTACAGCTCATCGCTTTAAGCCATCTGGGCGTTCCCCACATAAAAGAGTTTGATTCAGATCAAATAATCGACTTTTTATGGAGTCAGTGGTTGAAATCTCATCGAGCTCTTTAGCTTCTTCTAAATCGCTTTTGAATCGAGCTTTGATTATTCATTCTTTTTTTCCAGAATTAAAACTTCACTATAATCAGCAATTTTTAGGAGATGATGTTCTTCATCTACAAGAGTCTCTAAAAGATTTAGGACATAAAAAAGTTTTTAATTGCGGCGATGGAGCTGCCCCCCTACGATTTTTAGCTGTTCGCCTGAGTCGATTGAAGGGGAGCTTTACAATTGAGGGATCGCAGCGTTTATTTTCAAGACCCCAAGAATCTCTTTTGAGTGTTCTCTCTCAGCTTGGATGTAAAAATATATCTCTTAAAGAAAAGAGTCTTAGTTTTGAATCTTCAGGAATGTGGCCCTCTTCTGTGAGTCTTGCCACTGATCAAACAAGCCAAGTTTATTCAGCTTTACTTTTGTCTTCTTGGGAATTAGCCCAGGATTTAGAAATACGTTGTTCTTCTCTTATGGCTTCTGAGTCTTATGCGCATATGACCGAGTTAATGCTTCAAGAATTGGGTCTTTGCTTCGAGAGAAAATCTGAATTTATTCGAGTTAAAGCCCAGCAGGAAACTAAATTAACAAAGTATTCTGTTGAGCCTGACATGAGTTGCGCAGCAGCTGTGGGCGCTTTGGGTCTTATTAAAAAAGGAGTGATTTTAAAAGATTTGCCCGAAAACTCTTTGCAGGGAGATCGCTTGTTCTTTGAATTACTTTCTTCAATGGGAGCCGATTTTTTGATCTCAAAAGAAGAACACAAAAAAATAAAAATTGTGATTCATCCCTCGCTGCTTGTCGGCATAGATGTGAATTTAGCTTCAACACCTGATTTATTTCCTGTTCTTGCCGCACTGGCATCGCGAGCTATATCTAAAAGTACTTTTCGTGGTTTGAATAATTTAAACATTAAAGAATCACCAAGGCTTAATCGTATCCATGAGCTTTTAGAGTCTCTTGGGGTAAAGTCTCAAATCGTGAGCAATAAAGAAAAGATTTCTTCAGTGGCTTTTGAAGTGCTTCCTGCTTCTTTTTCGAAGCAACTATGGTCTCGGCAAATGCTTCCCTTTTCTCCAGATAAGGATCATCGTTTAGCCATGGCGGCGGCTATCTTAAAGTTATCTGGTGCTCCTTTAGAAATTTTAAGTCCAGAGTGCGTGCAAAAAAGCTTTCCTAATTTTTGGAGCATTTTTGAAAAGTTTTATCTCTAATAATTCGATTTAAAATCAATTCGCAGAGCGCGTGGGTTTAAAGAGTCATTTTTTGCCGATTTATGAATTCAGCATTTTAATGGGATCGGATGGAGGATTTATGGCTAAAAATTTAAGAGGCAAAATTGTAGGACTTTTTGTAGAAGAGGGTTTTGAGCAAGGAGAGCTAGAAAAAACTAAAAAAGCTTTTGAAGAAGTAGGGGCCATTATAGAATTGGTCTCTCCTACAAAAAAGAAAAACCTAAAAGCTTGGAAGAATAAAAACTGGGGAGATGATTTTGAGGTAGATGTTTCCTTGGAGGAGGCTCGCTCTGAAGATTATGATGCCTTGATTATTCCAGGGGGAGTACTAAGTGTGGACTCTTTACGAAAAAATCCCAGCTCAGCTGAATTTGTAAAAGAATTTTTAACGGCGGGTAAGCCCGTGGGTGCGATTTCACACGGCCAATCATTACTCATCGATACTGAGGTTTTGGAAGGAAGAACGGTAACTTCTCATCCTTCAATCCAGTTTGATTTAATCAATGCGCACGCAAAATGGGTTGATGAAGGAGTTGTTTCAGATAAGGGAGTTGTGACTTGTAGGGGAATTTATGATTTACACTCTTTTCATCAAAAAATGATCGAAGAAATTTTTCAAGGTATACAAAAAAAACAAGCTGAGCTCGCGCAGGATCAGATAAGAAGTCACAGTATTATGTAACGATTTTTTAAAGTAAAGCTTCTTAGGGATTTGAAAATTTTTCAGTTTGATTTTCAAACATGACTTGTTGATAGCTACTCAAAAAACGTTCCGTCATAATTTGATCGTCGCCTACATATCCGAGGCTTATTCTCAGGAGTCCTGGAGAGAGTCCCATTTCGTTGCGGTCTTCTTCAGGGATTTCGCTTGAGGTGCTAAGAGCGGGGCAACAAAGAAGAGAGCGCGAAAATCCTAGCGAAACGGCATAGAGTCCGAAATTAATCTTTTGAAGTTTTGAAGCTAGGAGAAGAACTTTTTCGGGAGTTTTACAGTCGATGGTGAGCATTCCTCCAAATCCAAAATCATTCATTTGTGAGCTAAGAAGATCGTATTGTGGGTTTGTGGGGAGTCCTGGATAGATAACAGGTATGTTTTCTTTCTTGAGTTCTTCAGAAAAGAATTGCGCTGATTGTGAATGAGCTTTCATTCTGACACCCAAGTGATCGAGTCTAAGGTATAGTTCGTGGGCTACTCGTGGATCCATAACGGGACCTAAAAGCATGGCCATACCAGTGTTGACATCTTTTAGTTTTTTTATGAACTCTGAACTACCCACAACGGCTCCTGCAGTGAGGTCACTTGATCCTGAAATATATTTTG
>JBILWH010000043.1:0-7796 GCA_044370015.1 Bdellovibrionota bacterium
TTTTGAGCAAGCTCTAGGCTTTGCATGCCTAGTTGATTTAAATTTTGTATATCCATCATCTCACCCAGTAGCTTTCTGCAATAGTTCCAAATAGAAGTTTCCATCCATCTAAAGCTAAAAATAAGAGTATCTTTAGCGGTATGGAAACAATTTGCATATTTAAACTGTGAAATGAAAGTGTTGATAGAATTAGTGAACTCAATAGATCAATAATTAAAAAGGGAACCCACAAAATAAATCCAAGATACAAGCCTTTTTTCAACTCACTTAAAGAGAAGGCCCCGAGTAAGACTATGAAAGATGTTTGATTTTGATTTTTGACTAAAGGCTCTCTCGTATATTGCTTAACAAAGTCCAAATCACTTTTAGAAACTTGCGTTGACATAAACTCACGCAGAGGCACTTCCGATTCTTTAAAAGCTTGAGCCTGAGTTTTTTTACCTTCTATAAAAGGAACAATGGATTGATCATAGATTTTTTGGAGAGGCTCGTTCATAACAAGAAAAGAAAAAAGAAGCGCCAATCCAAACATAATCTGCCCAGAGGGAAGCGCAATTTCCCCTAAACCTTTTCTGATAAAACTTAAAACGATATAAATTCTTGTAAAAGACGTCGCGAGTAAAAAAATTGGAAATAAAAAGAGTAGAGCAAGGACGCCTATATTCATAGAAACCTATCTCTATTGTGAAGGGAAAGCTCTTAAAGGGAATCGTCAATTATTCTTGATTGGCAATTTTTTTTCTTAATTTTCTCTTCATGGCTCATGGGCTCAGACATAAGAGTCTTGACCATCCACTTGGCAGCCTCATCAGGACTTCTCTCAACGATCTTCGTCAAAACAATGGCGCCCTCAGCAGACTCATCAGTTGTTTGTGACCTTTTTTGATTAACTTTTTTTCTCCTTATCCTAAAAGCTAGCGCACAAAGAGAAAATCCAATAAGTAAAAAAGAAGCTCTCTCTATCCAGAGATAGACTTTCTCTTTATTTTTATTTTCTGCATTTAAGGTGTAAGGCAAAATTTTTATTTTTGAAGCTGTGCAAAGATCGCTCATAAAAGTCATCAACTCTTTTCTTGCTTCTATTAAACGGGTTTGATCTGAGTCATAGCGCCCTTCGAGTAAGCAAGAAAAATCTTTATCTGAAACGCTTACATGTGACCAAACGATTCCCTTTCTTAGAGACTGATCGTTTATAAAGGACTGAATCTCTTGCTCAATTTCAGAAGCTTTAAAAAAAGACTTTGAATCTTCACTCTCTTCATTCCAACGAAACCCTTCTTGATCTTTTATATTCACTTGAAGAACCCTGTTGCTCTCAGAAAGACTTGAACTTATGAGGTCTGATATTCCTCTAAACTCATTGGAAGTGAGTCTTTTTCTTTTTTTTAATTTTAATACAACGTCAACATTCACAACTCGAGGATCAGCAACACCCCAAAGGGATTCTTGGCTTTGAATTTCGTTTAAAGGCAAAACAACCCTTGAAGCTTCTACAGAACTAAACTTTGCAATATCTTGCTCTAATCTTTGCTCAATAATCCTCTGGGAGGAATCGCTTCCAGATTGAAAATCTGAAAATAGCTTTGAAAAGCTCATTTCTTCTGCAAAAGAATTCTTCAACAGAAAAAAAAGAATAAAATATCCTTTCTTCACATCTCCCCCTTAATTTATTGAAACAAAGTATTTTAAATTTTTCGCGTCAATTAAAGTTTTTTTCGAACGAGGTGACAAAAACTATGAGGGACCGGATCAATTTCTCGTCGCTCTTGAAGAAGCTGAAATTCATCCCAGTTTACTTGAGGAAAAAATATATCGCCCTCAAAATCATGATCAACCCAAGTGACAAAAAACTCGTCTATCTTTTTCCAAAAAATTTCAAATATTTGAGCCCCGCCAATAATAAAGTTTTTCATTCCTGAGGAATCTTTTTCAAGCGCTATCAGAATTTCTTCTTTTGTTTGAAAGTAACGAACGTCACTTTGCTGACTTAAATTATCTGCGCAAGCTTTAGAACTTAAAACCCAATGCTCCCTTTTAGGAAGAGGCTTTGAACCAATTGATTCGAAAGTTTTGCGACCCATGATGATTCTATGACCAAGCGTTGTGGCACGAAAAAATTTTAGATCTCCTGGGAGGCTCCACGGAAGTTGATTATTTTTGCCCATCACTTGAGTGTGTCGGGTCATCGCCACTATTCCGCTGAGGTTTTTTTTCACGTTTATCTCATCCTTTTTTAAACTGCAACGGGTGCTCGAATCCCAGGTTGAGGGTTATACTCAAGAAGCTGAATATCCTCGTATTTGAAATCAAACACAGATTTAATTTCTGGATTTAAAACAAGTTTTGGCCGGGGACCTGGCGTTCGAGTGAGCTGCAGCTTAGCTTGATCCAAGTGATTTTTATAAAGATGCGCATCACCAAGAGTGTGTACAAACTCCCCCACTTGATAGCCACAAGTTTGAGCCAACATAAAAGTTAAGAGAGCATAACTTGCGATATTAAAAGGAACTCCAAGAAAGACATCCGCACTTCGTTGATAAAGCTGACAAGAAATTTTTCCATTAGCCACATAAAATTGAAAAAAAGCATGGCAGGGAGGTAACTTCATTTTTTTAAGCGCTCCTACGTTCCACGCACTCACAATTAAACGTCTTGAATCAGGGTCTTCCTTTAAATTTTTCTCAAGCAAGGCAAGTTGATCTATCTCTCCACCGTCTTGATCAGGCCACGATCGCCACTGCGAACCATAAACAGGCCCTAAGTTTCCATTCTCATCAGCCCACTCATCCCAAATACTCACCCCATTTTCCTTTAGATAAGCAATATTTGTATCGCCTTGGATAAACCATAAAAGCTCGTGAACCACTGATTTCCAGTGAACTTTTTTTGTTGTTAAAAGAGGAAATCCTTTTGATAAATCGTAGCGAGATTGAAAACCAAAACACGAAAGGGTTCCTGTTCCCGTGCGGTCTTCTTTGCTCACACCGTGATCAAGAATATGCTGCAAAAGATTTAAGTAAGTTTGCATGAAAGCAGCTTAGAATGCTTCTAGAAATTAGACGACTTCAAAAATCCAATTTTTATTCTGCCAAGAAGCTCTATAATGGCCTTTTTGGCGGGGTATTTCGTGAGCAAAAGGAAGCTTTTCTTCTAGAAATCTCCTATATCGCTTTGCTCCAACTCTCGACTCGGGCCACAAAACGCACCAAACCCACTCGGTGGCCATCTCCATCATGTGCCAATCACCTGGAGAATCTCCTGCAACGAAAAGTGGATGCGCAACTCCTTTTTTTTGCAAACATTTTGCCTTATTTTCTTCCCAAACAAAACCAGGCTCAGCGAAACGCTTCATATAAATGCCATCAAGCATTTCAAGTTCTGTCGCGATAACCCTTTCATCGTGAACACCAACCTTACGAGCTAAAGCCATCACTGTTGGACGAGAAGATCCGCTCACAATCCACGATTGTTTTGAAAAAGATCTCAGTAAATGAGGTAGATGATTTACAAGTCGAACCCAATTATTTTGCAAGGATAATTCAAGTGCTTTTTCGGCGTATTCAACGACTGTTTCTTGAGGGAGTCCCGATTGAATCAAAACTTCCCACTCGAGCGCATAACCCAAGCCAGATTCCCGCTCAATTTGTTCTCGAACTCGCTCATAATCAAGCAAATTCATATTCAGATAAAAACTCTCTGCACGAAAAGCTTTGGGAATAAGCTCCTGATCAACCATCCCGTGCTTCATCAAAAGCCACCCCGTAATGGTAGAAACATCTCCATCTAAAAGTGTTCCATCGCAATCAAAAATTAAGTGATGCTCAGAACCAATACTTTTTTTAAGACTTTGAAGGAGCTCTTCAAAAGAGTAGCTTTGAATCATGGCCAACTTTGAAATTGTAACCTTTCCCGTAGGGGCCTTGCAATGCAATTGCTCTATACTTTTTCATAGTCCCACGCGCAGTGCTGTGGTGGTTGATCCGGGCGATGATGCCGAAACAATTTTTGATTGCCTTAAAGCTTATGACTATCCCGTGAAAGCACTCTGGCATACTCACGCCCACCTCGATCACATTGGGGCCACCAAAAAACTTTTTGAAAAATGTGAGGTCTGGAATAAAGCAAAAGATCAACCCGCTCCTAAAGTTTATCTCTATCAAGATGATTTATGGCTCTACAAAAATGTTTCCACGCAGTGCCAGCTCTTGGGCTTTGATCCTTTTGAAGTCATGTCTCCCACCGATTTACTTGTTCGAAAAACAACCATTGAATTACCTGAGCTTATTTCCTTTAAAACACCCGGACATACTCCCGGATCTGCGTGTATGTGCGTGGAAGATGCCTGCGACTTTCAGGCTCCTCAAGAATTTTTTCAATCAAAAGCTCTTCCTGGCATGAAAGCACTTTTTACAGGCGACACTCTTTTTAGACGAAGCATCGGGCGCACAGATCTCTGGGGAGGAAGCATGCCTGATATTGAAAAAAGCATTCAAAATTTGCTCTATACTCTTCCCGATGATTACCTGGTGATTCCAGGACATGGCCCTTTTACAACTCTTGGTGAAGAAGCTGAAAAAAATAGCTTTGTAAGAAAAAAATAATTTAAAAAAGCCCGCGCGTTTCACACGACAAAGGAATCCAAATCCAATCTTTTTTAGGCAATGGTTTTTCTAAAGCAAGATCCCGTACTTTTTGACTTGGAAAAACAAGCAACAGCGATCCCCCTCCACCAGCTCCGCAAGCCTTGCGAGCAATAGCACCTGATTTTTGTGCAAAACTCCACGCTTGTCTTAAAACAGGAACATCAAAAGTGTTAGAAAGTTTTTTTCTCAAAGCCCATTCTTTATTCACGGCTTTCACAAAAGCCTCAGTGTCTCCCGCTTCAAGATAGCCGTGCATTTCTTCTGCAAGATCTCGAATACCCTCCAGGGCCATGCGAACTTTTTTATTTCCTTCGTGATATTTTTTAAAGACATCCCAGTTATTAATTCCTGAGTGATGCGGCTTTCCTGTGTGGATTAAAGCCGAGCGATTAGCAAGCTCAACTCCAATCTGATCGCTATAGCGACTAACTTTTTTGGTATCTGCTGAAAAAGAGCAACTTAACATACCACCAAACAAAGCAGGAAGAGCATCTTGTTCGCCCGCGGGTTTTTCAATTTCTGCCGCTTCTAAATTAAAATTTAAAGCATGAACCTTCCATGGATCAGTTTCTAAATTTCCACTTAGATCATGAATCGCTTTAATAAGAGTCGCTCCTAAAACAGACGATCCTCCAAGGCCCGATCCTGGAGGAGCATCACTTTTTAAAGAGATGGTCCAAGTTCCTGTTAATAGATCTAATTTTTGAAAAGAATAATAACAAAGTCGATGCACCCAACGAAGCGGATTTTGCTTCGTCGTCTTTTTAAGATCACTTGCAAGAACAGACAAAGAAGAATGCTGAGAGCGTGTTTTTAGATCTGAACTTTCTACTTTTAAAGAAAACTTACTGGACGGCTCATAGGAAATCTCCAGGTGAACGTTCACGGGAATAGCCATGTTGATGACACGAGCAAAACCTAGGTGGCAGTAAAAGGGCCATAAATCCGTAGTCCCTCCCACCCAATCCACACGACAGTGTCCAGAATATTTTCTAACTTCCATTGATTCATTCACAAGTTTATTTTTTAAAGCGGCCATAGAAGTTCCTTTTCCAAATACAATGCTGTGGCTTCACCTAGCAAAACTAAAACAGAATTAGCATAAAAAATTCCCGTCGCACTTTGAGTAGATCTCATGTCGACCGTTTTTTTAGCCATTAAGGTAAGAATAGCGGGAGCAAGCAAACCCCACAAAACCCTCGACGCAAATAAGATGACGCCAAAAGTGCCCATTCCCATCCACGCATTTCCTTTCACTGCAAAAAAATCACTATCTCCTGTGAATTGAAATCCCTCTTGAGGGACCTTCATCAAAAACAAAGACCCTCCGACCCATACAAAACGAAGGGCTATTGAAGCAAGTGCCATCGCTGAAATTCTTTTAAATTCTCGAATATGAATGTTGGGAACATTCAAATACCAATGTCCTAAAAATTGGCCAATAAAAGCTCCCCCCAATACCCAAGAAGATAAAATAAAATTACTTCCAAAAATTATTCCTCGACTTTTAAAAACAAGAGCCGGAACAAGAAGATAAATAAAAACAGCCAAAAGACGAAAAATGAGAAACTTTCGAGACAAATAAAGACGTGAAGCGATCAATAATAAAGAAACCCAAAGAAGATTTTGAACAGGAAGTGCATCAAAATAAGCACATGCGAAAGCAAGAGCTGCAAATCCTGCCGCAAAGCGAAAGGAAACCTTCAAAAAGTCTTCTCTGCTCTCATTTCGAGAAACAAAAAAAATAAAAAAGTTCCATCCCCAAAGTAATCGAAAGAAGAATTCAAAAGCCAAGATTGCCATGTTAGGCTTTAGCTTAGTCCTATTTTTTTGGAGTGTAGAATGTTACCAAGCTTAGTTTTTGATTTTCGCTTCTTTTTTACAATTATTTGCGCAGGGCTGGCGAGTGCCTCGGCAGCTAAAGCCTTTCACAAATTGATATCCATCCTCAAAACAATGAAAAAAGAGGACCTCACCCAAGACGTCCAAGAAAGATTGCGTATCTTTGGATTTAACGTCCTTGCTCAAAAAAAGCTTTTTAAAGATTTCTGGCCTGGACTTCAGCATACGATCATTTTTTGGGGTTTTATCATCATCACGATTGGAACCACTGAACACATTATCGAGGGAATTTTTCATGGCTTTAGTTTTCAATTTCTAGGCCCTGTTTATAGCGCGATTGTTTTCTCTCAAGACATTTTTCACGTCCTTATTCTTCTTGCTGTCCTTTACGGTTTTTATAGAAGACTTATTCTTAAACCTGCTCGTCTTCCAAGTGATCCTGCACACAAAAAAGAAGCTCTTTTTGTATTAACTCTTACGGGCACTCTCATGCTTGCCAATATGGTTACTTTTTCTGCTTATGTTTTTGCAGGCTATGAGCATGCCGCTGCCTACGCGAGACCCATTTCTACATTCTTGGCTCAAATATATGCTTTCTTTGGATGCAGTCCTGAAAAAGCTATGCTGATCGCACATGCTGGATGGGCTGTTCACTTGGCAACAGTTTTTTATTTCTTGCACTACATTCCCAACTCAAAACACCTTCATATCATCACAGCGGGATTTAATTTTTTCTTTGCTCGTCTTGATAACAAAGGCTCATTCAAGCCCATTGATTTTACAAACGAAAGCATCACTCAATTTGGTGTTGCTAAAATTCAAGACTTTACCTGGAAAGACATTCTTGATTCCTACACGTGTACCTCATGTGGGCGTTGTAATGAATTTTGCCCAACAGCCACAACCGACAAGCCTCTTCGCCCCATGAAATTGATTGAAGACATCAAGCACTACGCTCTTGATTTTGGACCTCAAATTGCAAAAGATCCCAATTTTGAACCCCCGATGAAACTTGTTTCCGATGAATCAGGAATCACCTTTGAAACTGTTTGGGCCTGCACAAGCTGTAGAGCGTGCGTTGAAGCATGCCCCGTTGGGATTGAACATATCGACAAGATCGTCGATATGAGAAGAAATCTTGTCATGATGGAAGGCAATATGCCTGCGGAACTTCAAAACACTTTCCGCAACTGGGAAAACCAAAGCAATCCATGGGGAATGTCTCAAGATACGCGTGCTGATTGGTGCCGTGATATGGGAGTAAAAACTCTCGCCGAGCACCCCACTGCAGAATATCTCTACTATGTAGGT
>JBILWH010000047.1:0-7316 GCA_044370015.1 Bdellovibrionota bacterium
TGACTTAATTTTTTTTTGACACTTTATGAAGAAGCTTTCTCGTTAAACTCGAATCATGGAGCGGAAGATGGCGAAGCACGCTGCTTTTAAAGCATTTCTTTTAACTATATTCGTGGGAGCTTTTCAAAAGACTCATGCAGGAGTGAACGTGAACAATGGTAATTTTTATATTACCTATACGGATTTTGCGATTTTTACTCCTGGCCTACCCATTGAGATCTCCCGAACTTACAATAGCCGCTCAAGTTATATCGCTGGAAAGTTTGGAGTGGGTTGGTCAAGCGAGCTTGATTCTTATCTAAAATTTGAAAACAAAGATGTTGTTTATTTTGAGGGTGGTGGAGGAAATGTTCTTCGTTTTACTCCTAAGAATGAAAGCCTTTGGGAAAACAATCAGCTGGGAATTCAAAACGTTAAGAAGGTTATTAAAGATAAGATAACCTCTTATCAGCTTCAAACAAATGTTGGAAAGTCTTATACGTTTAACTCTTCAGGGCAGTTGATTAAAATTCAAGATGGAAACAAAAACTACATTGAGCTTTCTTATGAAAAAGGAGCATTTTCAAAAATTAAAGATAACTTCAATAATCAAGTTGTTGTAAGTGTTGAAGATGTCGCGGGCTTTGTTCGTGTGAAATCTCTTAAGTCAGGAGACAGAAAATGTAGCTACGAATACAGCAAAAGCGGAGACATGATTACGGCGGTGACTATGGATGGTGCCCGTTACGTTTATAGCTACGACGATCAGCACAACATGACAAAAGTTTCCTACGCCAATGGAACAAGCAAGATGATGGAGTACAACAAAGTTCGTGATTGGATCACAGCTTTCAAGGATATAGACGGATCATCGATTAAGTATGAGTACTTCACGGATACTCTTGATCCAGAAAATCGTTTTGGAACAATTGTGTCACGAAAAGATAGTACAGGTAAAGAAGAGGTTGCGCGTTATTGGTATGAGTTTCGTAAGCGTAAAGATCTTTCTCGTTACGCCTACCGAACGGTTTCATCTTTTAACGATCAAGCTACGGAAACCTTGTTAACAGAATGTTGTGGAACTCCCATTACAATCACTCAGTGGAGCACTTCGGAAGTTAGTAACCCCACAAAAAACTTAGCGTGGACTCAGCCTGTTGGAAAAAAATCTTCCACAAGCTTTGAGTATTATGCTGATGGTACATTGAAAAGAAAAACTCTTTCTAATGGTTCAGTGATCAGTTTGGCCTATGATTCATCAAACAAGAAAATTACCAAACTTGAGAAAGATGGCAATAAAATTGAGTATTCCTATGACGGAAGACAGAACTTGGCATCTGCAAAAGATCATTCTGAAAAACTAAAAATGGATTTTACCTATGATGTTCAAGGAAGAATTACAATTGTAAAAGAAACTCCCTTAAAAGGAGCTTCCTCTGAGCGAAGCTTGTATTTTAAGTACAACTCAGATGGATTGCCAGTTGAAGTTAAAGAGAGAAACTACGATGGCAAGGTCGCACTTATTAAAATGACTTATTATCCCAATGGTCAAATTAAAGAGGTTTTAAATTCTAGCGGTCGTACAATTGCTTCTCAAGGCGATATCAACGTGACTCAAAGAATTTATTCAACCTTTCAACGAGTGCTTGAGATTATTCAGCCAACAGGAGTGAGTCTCAATGCGGAAGGAACTATTTAATTTTATGAAAAAAATATTTTCATTAGTTCTTGGGGGCTCTTTTTTAATTTTTTCTAATTTTGCTCAAGCACAATTTGTACAACCGCCTATGTTCATGGATGCTCAAGCTTCTCAAATGCAAATGGGTCAAATGCAAATGATGGGGCAAGGAGGAATGCCTCCGGGATTTGTAGGACAGGTTCCAGGTAGTTATAACGATGCTCAGTGTTTGAATGCAGCAATGATGATGCCTCAGGCACCCTTGACCCCAGCTTATTATAATCAACAACAACAGCAGTTTATGAATGGACACCAGCAGGGTTTTTAAACTTCGATTTGAACCATTTTATTAATCAAGAAAAGTCCAATTGCTACAAGAGTAAGTGCGATTAAAATAATAATAAACCCGGGAATGGTTGTGAAAAGTGGTCTTGTAAGTTCTGGATCAATCGCATACATCATGCCCGCTACGCCAAACGGAACGCAGCCAACGATAATGCCTGCTGTACGACCTTGAGCAGTAAGCGCGTTGATTTTGTTTTGAAGTTTAGATCTCTCACGAATTGTTTTGACAATTGTATCGAAAGTTTCGGCCATGTTGCCGCCGGTTTCACGCAAGATATTTACGCTAGTCGCAAAAATGTAGATTTCTTCTGTTTTGATTCGCTTTGCTAAGTTTTCAAACCCTGCCTCTAGTGGAACACCGATTCTGTTTTGATCTAAAACAAGTCCAAACTCTTGGCTGACAGGTGCGGGCATTTCATCGACAACAATTTGTAATGTTTGAGGAACGTTTAATCCAGATCTTAGGCCGTTTGCCATAAGTGTAAGTGCATCAATCATCTGAGCTGTAAATTCAGAAACCCTTTTTTTTCTAACGATTGAAGAAGTATATATTTTGGGCAAGCGCATCCCCCAGAAAAAAAGAAAGACCCCAAAAATAATACCAAGTGTTTTGTTGGGGACAATAAAAATTATAAAGAGAGTGGTGCTAAATCCCCAAATTAAAATTTCTTTGAGAACTTCCTTTTCTGTTTTAAGCTTAAAAATATCTTCATATTCAGTTTTAAGCTCATCGCGATTTTTTAAAATTTTTTTGTTCCAAATAAAATCTTCCCAAAAGCTATAAGGAAGGTAAGCAGCTAAGAAAAAACAAATCCCTGCGCCAATGATGACAAGAATGTTCATTTCTTTTTCCTCATGATTAAGCCGCCTTAAAAAGACCTCGAGGAATCTTGATCCCGTGAGATTCAATTTTTTCTACGAATTTAGGAATAAATCCCGTCGCAACGTGTTTTCCTAAGACTTTTCTATCTTTGTCTTGTCCAGTTTGTTTGAATAGAAAGATATCTTGAGTTGTGATGACTTCACCTTGCATACCGCATACTTCTGTTATGTGGGTTATTTTTCTGGATCCATCTGAAAGACGTGATTGCTGAACAATTAAATGAACAGCGCTGGAGATTTGTTCTCGAATAGCTTTTGCAGGCAAATCCATTCCTGCCATTAAGACAAGTGTTTCGATACGCGTGAGAGCATCGCGAGGGTTGTTGGCGTGGACTGTCGCCATTGAACCATCGTGACCTGTATTCATCGCTTGAAGCATGTCGAGGGCTTCTCCTCCGCGCACCTCACCGACGATGATACGATCAGGTTTCATTCGAAGAGTTTGTTTGACAAGGTCACGAATAGTGATTGCTCCCGTTCCCTCAATGTTTGCAGGGCGAGTTTCAAGGCGACCAACGTGTTCTTGAACAAGAGAAAGTTCAGCAGCGTCTTCAACTGTGAGAATACGTTCTGTTGAGGGAATGAAGCTACTTAAGATATTGAGACAGGTTGTTTTACCAGAGCCAGTACCTCCTGAAATCACCACGTTCAGTCGAGCTTCGATACATGTTCGTAAGAAATCAGAGATTTCTTGTGTAATAGATCCAAACTTAATTAAATCTTCGGGCCCCATTCTTTTTTCTGGAAATTTACGAATTGTAATCATCGGACCGTCGATGGCTAGGGGAGGTATGATGGCATGAACGCGACTTCCATCTGCAAGTCGAGCGTCTACATAGGGTGTTTTTTCGTCGATTCTTCTTCCAAGAGGGTTAACAATTCTCTCGATAGCTGCCATGACTTGTACATTACTTGAAAAAACCACAGGACTTTTCATGTTTTTTCCGCCTTTTTCAAGGTAAATAAGGTCAGCGCGATTTACCATGATTTCACTCACTGTTCGATCTGCAATCAAATCTTCTAAGGGGCCGAGTCCGAGCGCTTCATCGAGAACTTCTTTTACTAGTTTTGAGCTATCTTCACGACTCTTCCAGGGATGATCTTCTTTACCAACAATTTCTGTAATAATTTTCATCGCCTTATCTCGAAGCTCCATTTTTTTTGCTTCGTCTAACTGGCGATTAAGTTGTTCTTTTTTTAAATCCATTTTTTCTACAAGTTGTTCATGGATGAGAAGTTTAAAGCGGCTTCTTGGATCTTGAGGTTCTTTTCCAAAGCTTGATCGATTACTCGATTTTTTTGCTGTTGTGTTTTCCGTTGTTTTTTCAGAAGGGGGAGGTGTGGCAGGTTTTGCTCTTTTGTAGGCCGAAAGCTTTTCTAGGACTTTTCCCTCTATGAGTTGCCGCCCTAGTTGAATAAGAGCTTTTGTTGTGCCCGATCCAGTTGCAAGGGTGACCATAGGTTGGCCTTTTATGAGTGCGGTTCTCGCAAGATCGGTTTCTTCAGGAATAGAGCAGACCACTTGACGTTTTAGTGTTTGTTCCAAGAAAGCCGGGTTGTAGGGATTGTTGGGAGTCGTTTTGTTCAAAATGATTTTGACAAATTCTTGAGGAAATAAAAGAGTTTGAATTTTTTCTAAAACTTTTTTTGTTTGATTGAGGACAAGAATTTCGGGGTTGCTCACAACAAGGATAATTGAGGAGTGTTCAAGTATTTTGATAATACTTCCATCAATTCGAGATCCACAATCTACGACGGTGATGGGAAATGAACTTTTGAGTGATCGCATGGCGCCGTCCATTTTTTCATCAGTGACATCAATAAGTCTTTCAAGGTTTTGAAGAAGTTGAAGAGAGTGGAGTTGGCTTGGAGCTCCGCCTAAATTGACTTGAGTCATTATTTTCTTAAGCGAGTCGCCACTTCTTATTTTTCCTTCTACCAGATCATTTCCAAAGCCTTTGATTTCTTTATTTCCAAAAATAAGATTCAAGTCACCAGATCCTTGCATATCAGCATCGATTACGGCGACAGGGATTTTTCGATCAAGGCAAATAGAGAGAGCAAAGTTTCCCGCAAAAACAGACTTTCCAACTCCGCCTTTACCTCCAACGACTGCAATGATGTGTCCTGAGTTTAGGGGTGCGTTCATTTTATCTCCTCAGCCTAAATTTACGTTTTAAGCTTTCTGTTCCCGCTCCGGGAGTTTGAATAGTTGTGGGCGTGACAAAGATAATCATTTGATTTTTTGTGTCCTGAAGCTCATGATTTTTTGAAAATTTAAAAAGAGAAATATCATTTGTTGTGGAATTTGGAGGATCTCTTCCTAGTGATACCTGTCTTCGCTCCGAGATGAGGCCTCCTATAGCAGCGCTTTCTTCATTTGAAACAACAAGTTGAGTTTTGACAGCATATTCTAGACTTCCAGGGGGGGCATCTGGGGCAGGTTTGTCTTGAATTTCTGCTTGAGTAGCGTTGATACTGATTAGAATTTTATCTGTCGTTCTAATGGAGACTGCGGCAAGAGATATATTCGTTTTAATATCTGCAAAAGCCCATGAAGGAGGATTGTTTGCGTTTCCTGGGATAAAATAGGGAACTTTTAAAACTTCAGCAATGGTAGATTCCGGACCTTGGTTACCGTCTGCTCCATCTTTTACAATAAGCGTCGCGGATTTTAAAACTCGAGCATGACCATTTCTGGAGAGTGTTTCAAGAGTAGGAAAGAAACCGCTTAACGTCGCTTGAAACGAACCAATAAATTTACTGATATCACTTGAGTAGCTATAGCTTGAATTTGTTGTGATACCTGGGGCCCATTTAAAGTTGAAGGCTTTTATGTAGTTACGTACCAGACTCACAAAGTCTACTCGAATGCTCAAGTCTTTTTCTGGTTCTCCAGCTTGAGCGGGTCTTATACGAACACGAAGCATACACTCAGGCAGGTCTTTAAAGATAGATTCTTTTACGAGTTTTGATTCAAGCTTGAATTGATCTTGAATCATGGCTTGGCAGGTTTGAACTGCAACGTCGCGTTCAATTTTTTTATCGACAGCACCTTCCAAAATAAATCGACCATTTAGGACTCGAACATAAATATTTGTAGGTTTATCTTTGCCACCGTTAATCTCATCCTGCATTTTTTCTGCTATGTACTGCAAGGCGAGAGGTGAAACTTCAGCGAGGAGTTCAATAGGTTTTCCTGCAGTTTTATACCCATCATAAACAGTCATGACACGTCTAAGGTCTTTGGGCACAACAATCTGTCCGTCGATTACAATACGATCTCCAATGAGACGCATTTCAAGGCCTTCAACTTTTCCCATTTTTGCTTTTATTTGTTGTAAGAGAACAATTAGGTCTTCATCTGTGACGGTTACTCGAAAAACTTTAAAAAGCTTTTTCCCAGGGAGTACTTTTTTGCTTTCGGGGTCAGTTATTTTGTCATAGGCAAGTATTTGGGTAGTGTTAGTTTGCCCCGTTGTAACAATAGTTGCTCTTTTGGGTGGAAAGCCAGGTTGCAACATGCTCTCTCTGTCAAATTTTACAATTCCAGGAATTGTGATTCCCCAGTAAACATCCTTTACGTCTTTTATTTCAGGAACGTCTTCAAGTGAAATAATAGAGCCCGTTTTTGCATTTGGATTTTTTTTATTGAGCCCTATGTAAACTTCTTCAAAACCATAAATAGGATTTAGTTGATCTCGATTTTTTAGAATTGTTTCTAAATCTGAATCTGCTATTTCGCCTACGAGTTGGGTTTTAGAAATGGTACTTTCGTTGGTTGCAGAGTTTTCTTGGGTAAAGGCTGTCTTAAAAGTAAGAAATAAAAAAAGGGTTCTTATCACTAGATATTTATTCAAAGACGCCTCCTCCGGATTCAAGTGGGTCACTTGCAGGCTTTCTTGCAGGAGCAGCGCCCTCAGCTTGGTTTTCCTTAGCAGCGGCAGCAGCGGCCGCGGCAGCTGCGGCTTGTCGCGCTTCTTCAATTATTCTTTTTTGCTCCCGATCTCGAGCTTCCGCTCGTTTAGAGTCGGGCCCCAGAACTTCATCAAGAGTTGTTGATCCTATGTTCGTTTCGGCTCGATCGATGGGGTTTCTTAGTGTGAGGTAAAGATCGGTGCCTTGGGCAAGAGCATAGATTAAGATTTGTGATTGTTCTGGCGTTACTTCTACGGTAACTGTGTTGAAGTTTTTTTCGCCTCTCGCACTTACGGCTATTTTTCTTTGATTGAGAGGATCGTTTTCATAACGAGTGGGAATGTTATTCTGAATAATTTCTCCAGCTGCTAATATCGTAATATTTTGTAAAAGCGTCTTGAGTTCAGTTTGCTTTGATCCATCTGGGTTCGGGTAGCTAACGCTTCCAATAATATCCACATGGTCACCAGGCTTAATAAGTTTAGAGACACCTGTATTATCATTTACAGGAATA
>JBILWH010000044.1:0-7683 GCA_044370015.1 Bdellovibrionota bacterium
ACCAAAAAATGCGAATAAGGCGCGTAAGCCTTTTCACGGGCTTCACGCGCCTTATTCCAAAGCACTTCTTTTTGTGAATGATCGTTTTGCATTCTCACTAAAACTAGCAGAAGCTCTTAAAACTCACTACGTTCACTCGGAAGTGGATGATCACGCTTGATTTCAGAAGCTGTGTTTCGATCAAGAGATGAGCAGGCCGTTGCTAAAAAAACCAAAGTCAAAAGTAGATATTTCATATTTTATTCCTCCTACCTCTTTAAGGTCGGATTTATTTAGATAAGGTTAAGTTAATTTCTATTAATTTCTTGTAAAAAATGACAATTTACTAACGGCAAAAGAACGGTTTTCGTTGAGAAGACAGGAACAGGGCCGCGCGTAGCGTCAAGTTCTTTTCATCTGCTACAACTTGCCCCACTTAATCTGGACCTAATAACTAAGCGAGCTATATTGGACGCATGAATTCCTCAGCGCTTTCTTCCCCCACCCCTCGTAAAGCTCTTGATAAGATTCCCGAACATCTTCTTCCCTACACTTCCCAACAAAATCCTCAGGCTTATTCGGCAATCGATCATGCCGTTTGGCGTTTTATTATGAAAATTGCGAGTGATTTTTTTGCAGAAACTGCTCATAAAAAATATCTCGAAGGTCTAACCGAAACAGGAATTTCCGTTGAACGCATTCCACTCGTGAGTGAAATGGATGAGCGTTTAAAAAAAATTGGGTGGCGCGCCGTAGGAGTTTCAGGTTTCATTCCCCCATCTGTTTTTTTGGAATTTTTAGCTTTAGGAATCATGCCTATCGCCTGTGAAATAAGGAAACTTGAAAATATTGCTTACACCCCTTCACCCGACATTGTTCACGAAGCTGCGGGACATGCACCGATCGTGGCCGACCCGCATTACAATGAATACGTTCGTGCCTATGGAGAAGTAGCCATCAAAGCAATCTTTACGAAAAAAGACATGAATCTTTACGAGGCAACCAAGGCACTATCTGACATCAAAGAAAAACCAACGAGCACTCAAGAAGAAATTGATCATGCCCAAAAAAATTACGAAAAAGCTGTTGCAGCAAATGATTATCTCTCTGAGGCCACCGAACTGAGCCGCATGGCTTGGTGGACAATTGAATACGGCCTTGTGGGTGAACCCAATAATTTTAAACTTTATGGAGCGGGTCTTCTCTCCTCACTTGGTGAGTCTTATCATTGCTTTGATCCTAACGTCGTGAAAATTCCTCTCACTGAAGATTGTGTGAACATGAGTTTTGATATCACAAGACCCCAACCTCAACTTTATGTGGCAACAAGTTTTGAAGAAGCCACAAAAGTACTCGAAAGATACGCCTCTCGAATGGCCTACCGAATTGGAGGAGTTTTGGGATTAACCAAAGCGCGTATTGCAGAAAACACATGCACCGCTCAACTAGATGATGATTTGCAAATTTCTGGTACCGTAAAAAACTTTGGAATTAAAGGTGACTCCGAAATCACTTTCTTTGACCTAGAAGCACCCCTGCAACTTTGTACTCAAGATAAAGAAATTAAAAACTTTGAAATGCAGTCTCTTCCTCAAAATTTCAAAGTCATCCTAAGCGCCTTTGAAAAAGGCTCTCAATTTGAAGAAGGAAAAAACATATCGATTGAATCAAAACATGGAATCAAAATCGAAGGTAAGGTTCACAAAAAAATCTCTTACGGAAAAAGCTTCTGTATTTGGATGAAAACATCAAAACAGGACTTACTCCTGTCTTGTTCACAAAAGGTGTCTTCTGTTTATGGAGGTCCAGCGGATCGCGCGACCTTTGTTGCTTCAAATTGGGATGAAAGCTACTCAAGCAATCCTCATGTCAGTCAAGTTACAAGCGAACAAAAAGAGTTAAACGAGCTTTATCAAAAAATAAGAACCCTCAGAGAAAAAGATTTTACTGAAAACGAACTAACAAACGTCTTTCAAGCGCTTCAAAAAAGATATCCTCGCGATTGGCTTTTGCGCTATGAAATACTTGAACTTTCACTTTTGAAGAAACTACAAAACAAAGACTCTTCACAGGTGATTCAAGAGTTGAAAAGCCTACGGTTGATCGATGAAACGCACAAAGAACTCATTGATCGTGGTCTTCGATATCTTGAGAAGACTTACAAGATTCAAATTTGAATAAAAATCATACCGAAGTTTTTTTCTTTTTGAAGTATCTTTTGAAAGCAGAAAATACAACAGGAAGCACTGAAACAACAATGACTACCAAAATAATTTTATGTAATTGATCTGCAAAAGAACTCTTACCCAAATAATGTCCAATTAAAACCATAGACACGACCCAGCCTATTCCCCCAAAAATATTTAATTTCAAAAAAAACTGAAACGGCATTTTTGACAATCCAGCCGCAAAGGGCACAAAAGTTCTCATTATGGGAATAAAGCGAGCATAGATAATTGAGGCTGCTCCATACTCGGCAAAAAAATCTTTTGCCTCTGCAAGTAGTTTTTTTATACGGGGCTTAGCATTTTTTTCGACAAGCACCCCACTTTTATGACCCAAATAATATCCACACTGATCTCCTATGACAGCCGCAAAAATAGTAGCGATCATCAAAGCTGTCAGGTCAATCAAAGGCCGTCCTCCGATGGCAGAACTAGAAGTTAGAACCCCTGCCGTTATAAGAAGAGAATCTCCCGGCAAAAAAAATCCCAACAATAACCCTGTTTCAACAAAAACAATAGCAACAACGACGGGTATTCCTAAGTTTGAAATCATCTGACTTAAAAATTCAGAATTATGAAGTTGTAATACAAAATCAATTATTTCCACACTCGTAGACTACCAGCCCTCCCAACTGTAAGCTAGCAAAGTGGAAAGAATGATTCTTCACTTAAGCGGGAGAGATGGCCCAGGAATCACTGCTGCTCTTACCCAAAAACTTAGCAACCATGGCGCAGTTTTGATAGACTTAGGACAGTCTGTTTTACATGACTTCTTAAATCTTTCTGCGATTGTTGATGTCCCCAAAAACTCAAGCCTCATTCAAGAGCTTCTTGTCATGGCTCAAGGTCTACACATGAAGTTTGAGATTATCCCCTTTGAAGCAAAACATAAAAAAACCGCAGGAAACCATGGTTTGTGCTTAACCCTTATTGGCAAAATCACGGCTGAAACCCTTGCTCAAATAACGAATGAACTTGCTGAGAAATCGATAAACTTGGGAGAAATCAAAACACTTTCGCACAACAGACTCGAAGGAATCGAGCTTCTCTGTAAAGCTCCTGATAAAGACGAAAAAAGTTTTTTAGCGCTTTTAGATATGCTCAAAGTAAATCTCTACAAAAAAGCTGCGGAACTTCAATGCGACCTCTCAATTCAACGAGACTCCATTTTTAGAAAAAATCGACGTCTTGTGATTTTTGATGTTGATTCAACTTTTATCCCTTTTGAAATCGTTGATGAATTAGGTGCATTAGTTGGAAAAAAACAAGAAATTGCACACATCACCCATAGAGCGATGAATGGTGAATTAGATTTTAGCCAGGCCCTTAAAGAAAGAGTGATGCTTCTCAAGGGACTTTCTCTTGAAAAAGCTAAAAACGCGCTTCAAAACATCAAACCAAACCCTGGTGTTGAGCGACTTGTAAAAATCCTTCATCTTTTGGGATGTCGTATTGGTCTTGTCAGCGGCGGTTTTGATTTTTTTGTGAGTGACTTAAGAAAACAATTTAATTTAGACTTTGCCTTTGCAAATCATCTTCAGACTAAAGAAGGAGTTTTCACTGGCGAAGTAGATGGCCCCATAGTCGACGCTCATCGAAAAGCACAAATCTTGAGCGACATGTGTGAAGCTTTTCAATGTCAAACCGAGCAAACCGTAGCTGTAGGCGATGGATCAAATGATGTTGAAATGCTTAAACTCGCAGGACTTGGAATAGCTTATCAAGCAAAAGCTAAAGCTCAGCAAGCAGCAGATGTTCGACTGAACCATAGCCAGCTTGATGATATTTTATATTTGATGGGAATTCGCTCCGAAGAAATTTCCGAATTAAATTTGTAAGTATTTCCCTAATTCGCCAAATCTTTGATGCTCGTTTTTAATAAAACTTTTGAGGAAATGATTTTTGATAAAAAAATTTAAAAATTTTATTTTTTTCATAGGGAAATTTCAGGTCGTCAAAAAACTCGCAGCTCAACGCGTTACGTTGAGATTTTGATCTAATTTTATACAAGAAAAGAACTCACGAGTAGAATAATTCTATGGGGCTCTTTTCTAACTTCTCTAAGAAAGTGTCTAGCCAAAATTCAAATTCTGAGAACTTTCTTGAAAAAGCAAATTCATTACGAGTTCCTCTTCTTTTCTTAATGGGATTTGGAGTTGCCGCCTTAAGCATTGAGATCTTTTTTGAATATGTTCTAAAATCTTCAAAAACGAATCTTCCTCGCTCCGAGCTAAACCTCAAAAAGCTTCAATACCTACAGCCCTACAACAGTTATCAAGAAATCATTTCAAAAAATATTTTTTGTCCTGGGTGTCCTATTCCTGATCTCGAGTCGCGAAAAATTGAACGCCCAAAAGACTGTAACAAAGCGGATCGGATCGGAGGAGGGATTAAGCTTATTGGAACAATTGTTCTAAACGTTGCCCAGTATTCTGTAGCCACTCTTTCAACGGGTGGAGAAGCCAAAAGCTACAAGGTTGGAGATCAGATTTCTGGTTACGGAAAAGTTTTTGAGATTAGACGAGATCGTCTTTGTATCCTCAAAAATGACGACAAACTTTCGTATGTAGAAATGGAAGGAGTTCCTAAGTCCATTTATCCCAGTATTGAAAGTGGCATGAGTTATCGTCCTACATCAAGCGCTTCCGGAGTGACTCAACTTTCCGAAACAGATTTCGACCTGAAGCAGGATGTTTTTTTAAAAAGTCTCACGGATAAAGATGTATTAAATTCTGCTTATGCAGTTCCCTATTTTATAAACAATGAACTCTCCGGATACCGGCTGGAATCAATAGAACCTGGCAGCCCTCTTCTTTCACTAGGTCTTCGACCAAATGACGTCATCGTTAAAGCCGACAATCAACCTCTTAATTCTCCCGCAAAAATTCAAGAGCTTGTCGCGGGAGCCTCTGGTCTTAATTCTTTAGTCATTACCGTTCTAAGAAACGGTCAAGAAGTTAGTTTAAATTATAAGGTATCAAAATGAAAAAACATTTACTTTTAAGTATTGCTTCCTTTCTCCTACTTAACTCTGCTGGCTTTGCTCAAAAAGAAAGGGTATTCATATACCCAGCGATCCCCCCTCCCTCTCTTGAGCTATCTCCACCTAAAGATACTACATTAATAAAAAGCGGCAAAAGCTATCGTCCAACATCGAGAACAGCTGGAGTGACTCAGATTTCGGAAAGAAACTTTCATATAAGAAAAGATATTTTTTTAAAAAGTCTTAAGGATCCGGATGTTTTAAATTCTGCTTATGCTGTTCCTTATTTTTTAAATAATGAACTTTCCGGATATAGACTGCAATCGATAGAACCTGGTAGCAGGCTTTTTTCCTTTGGTTTTCGTCCAAATGATGTTTTTCTTAAAGCAAATAAACAACCTCTTAATTCTCCTACTAATGTTAAAAATTTTTTCAAGGAAGCCCCTGGTCTTAATTCTTTGGTCATAACCGTTTTAAGAAACGGTCAAGAAGTTAGTTTAAATTATAAAATATCAAAATAAGGTGCATCAAAAATGAAAAAATATTTACCGCTCATCATTGCCTCCTCATTCGTACTTAATTCCACATGCTTTGCTCAAGAAGCAGAGGAAATACCGACTAACATCACCCCCTCTTCTGGACTTAAAGCAATTGATCCACCGCAAGCTCCTCCTGCGCCCGCAACGATAAAGGCTAAATCATCAGAAAAAAATACCCTAGCAAAAGCAAAGGTTGAAACTGTACCGCCTGCTGCTTCCACTCCATCGGAAACAACTTCTTACTCGAGCCTTCCCAAGCTTAACATGAGCGGATACGTAGAACTCGATGAGTCCATCAAAAACGAGCCCTACGAAGGAAGTATCGATTTTCCAGATGCTGAACTTACAGACATTCTCAAAGCTATTTCAAAACTTGCTGATAAAAACTTTATTCTCGACAACAGTCTCAAAGGAAAAAGAGTCTCTGTTATTTCACCTCAAAAAGTTACAAAAGAAGAGGCGTATAACGTATTTTTAACGGCACTTTTCATGAATGGATTAACTCTTGTATCCAGCGGAAAGTTTTTGAGAGTTATTCCTTCTCGTGAAGCGCCCAAGAGCAACGTTCGAGTATTTTATGGCGATTTTGTTCCCGCAAGCGATGAAATTGTCACTCTTGTTTATCCTCTTAAAAATATCAGCTCAGAAGATATGCCACGTATCTTTCAAGATCTTCTTCCTCGAACAGGAAATATCCTTGTTTATCCCGAAACAAACAGTGTCGTGATGACAGATTCAGGCCTCAATCTTCGACGTATGATTAGTATCTTGAAATCGGTTGACGTGCCCGGCTCTCAACCCAAACTCGAATCTATTCCTATCAACTATGCATCCTCAAAAGATATTGCAAAACTAGTTGAAGAAATTCTCGATGCTCAGGCAGGTGGTTCTTCAAGAAGATCTTCTAGCTCAAGCAGTCTTCAAAAAGTTAAAAAAATTCAAGGGGGCGGAGTGATCACAAAGATTGTTCCCGATGATCGTACAAATAGCCTCGTTGTTTTAGCAAACGGAAAGGGAATTGAGCAGCTCAGAAGTCTCATTGCAAAACTTGATTCTCCCAATGCTACTAATTCTGGAAACATTCATATTTATTTCATCAAAAACGCTGTTGCCGAAGAACTCGCAACAACTCTCAACAATCTTTTAAGTGCAAGCTCTGCTGCAAGCTCTTCAATCCCCAGTCGATCTGGAACAATTTCGCCATCACCCACCATTGGAACGAACCCTTATACAACTAATACTTTTGGATCGAGTGCTCCTACATCCAAAGAAGGTTTCGCTATCGAAGGACAAATCAAAGTGGTTGCAGATAAACCCACTAACTCTCTAGTTGTAAGAGCGACCTCTTCAAATTTTGAAGCGCTTAAACAAATCATAGAAAAACTCGACATACCAAGAAGACAAGTCAACGTAGAAGCCACGATTATGGAAATTCGTGTTCGTGATTCTGATAAGTTAAATCTTGCGGCAAACGTTGCAACAAATGGTTTTGCAAGTACTGCGGGCTTTATTCCCTCAACCATGCAACAATCTGATTTTGCTGCAGCTCTTACCAGCCCCGCCGCGATCAACGGACTTATCGGAGGACTTCCCTTAGGCAAATTTGTAACCGTTAAAGGTCCTGACGGGAAAACCTTTCAAATCAAACAATTTACAGGACTCATTCAAGCCATCCAAGAAATGTCTCTTGGTCAAATTATGCAACAACCCAATATCCTCACTTCTGACAATGAAGCTGGAAGTGTGAGCATCACTGAAGGAATTAAGGTTGAAGCAGAATCAACAGTCACAACTGATAGTGCTGGCAATCAAATTCAAAGCCGCAAAGCAGATAAAGTTGATGTTGCGCTCGAACTCAAAGTCACTCCTCAAATCGGGGAAGATAATGATCTTGTAAAACTTAAAGTTGAACAAACCATGACCGATTACAACACCTCTGTAAACGTTGCGAAGCAAA
>JBILWH010000045.1:0-7655 GCA_044370015.1 Bdellovibrionota bacterium
TAGAGACGACCGTTTCCGCTTAAAAAGTAAATGAAATTTTCATCTTCAAGGGGCTTTGGAGTGACTCCGATAAAGCTTTCATTAGCATAAAAAGACCATATTGTTTTTTTGTTTTTATCAAAAGCGTACATCCATCCAGAACCATTTCCTTCAAAACTCGAAGGAGTGGCTAAGCTTGAAATATCTGGAAGAGGTCGAATAGCAGTTAAGGTATTACCTGAAGTTAAGGGCTCGTCCAAAACCCACGTATTTTTATGAAACATCGAATAGCTTGGTTGTGATTTACAAAAATCAAAAATTTGGATCAATTTCTTGTAAGGCTCCCCAGTTTTTTTTTGAGAAAAAAATTCAATGTCTAGATCAATGAATTCAGGATCTTTTGAGCGCTCTCGGCAGTGGTGTTTGGCGAGTGATAAGCGCAAAAGAGGGTCGCAGCCAATCCTGTAGCCCTCATCAAAGTTGAATTCAGATACTTCGACGATTTTGTTTTTATATTTTAAAAAACTAAACTCTTCACAATCTGTTTTGGCATCTAGCATGTTGAGGGAAAGTATTCTGCCCTCACCCGTTTGAGCAGAGTCACCTTTAAACCAAAGAGGGCCTGTTTGAGCTAGCCAAAAAAAAGCTAAGAAAATCACTAATGGTTTTGCTTTTATTATTTTTACAAAACTAAAGTTTAAATCTTGAAATTCTTTATTTATCCAAAGTATGGGAAAAATAGATAAAAGCAAAAGCATCATGATTGGATAGAGGTAGCCCACTATGTGCCATGAAAATAAGTGAAAGATAACAAGCTGAATAAAGACAAGGCATCGTATTTTTTTTGATCCCCAAATAATTAAAGGAGAAAGTAAAAGCTCAAGAAAGATCACATAAACACAGGCGACTTTTAAGAAAGTTCCAGAGAAGATAGTAGGCTTTAAGAGAGCTTCGCCGCTTATCCACTGCGAATTAAATTTAACAAGAGAGGCACCCACATAAAAACTAACAAGCAACAAAGGAAGAAGTTGTTTGCGATAAGGAAAGAACATGTAGGCAATGTGTACGAAGTAACACATGTAGTGAAAATTTCCCATAAAGCGATAATCTGAAATGCTTACAAGGGATTTGAGCAATAGAGAAATTCCTAAAAAAACGAGAGCGACGTGCGAAAAGTTTTTTTTAAATAAGAACAAGAAAAAAGCTCCAAGTGCGACAAGAAGGTAAATATATAAATAAATCTGAAGAAAATTGTTATCAAAAGGTCTCCACTTGTAGCACGATTCAAAGAAGGGCCAGCAAGCAGGATAAAATCTTTCCAAAATATTAAGAGCAAAGCGATTGTCAAAAAACCATTGATATATTGTGAGTATGTGGGTGCAGGCTAGAATTGCTCCATAACAGCGTAAAGCCCATGAATCTTTAATTTCTTTCATTTTTGGTGACTCAATTTTCTTCTTTAATGAAAAGAGAGCCTCTTGGCCCCTCATTAAAATCTATTTTTGTTGTTTGGTTAATAAGGGCTCCTTCAAATCGCGCATCATAAATAAGAGCATCGGTGAAGTCTGCGCCTCTCAGGTCGGCTTCTCTAAAGTCTGCATATCTTAAATCACATGCAGTAAAATTAGCGTTTTTGAGAATTGCTTTTCTAAAGTCAGTTTTGAAGGCGAAGCAATCTTTGAAGTTAGCGTTTTCTAAGTAGGCTTCTATAAACAAAGATCTTCTCAAATAAGATTGTCTCCAATGGCTTTTGGGAGCGTTCAAAAAAGTAAAGTCTTGGTTTACAAGAAACTTTCCGTTCTGGTTGAGATTAGCGTATGTTTTCTGGGTTTTGTGACAATTTTTTAAAAAAATTACACATAAAAAGAAAATTAACAAAGTTATGACTCTTTTAGTTTTCAGTTAAGACCTCTCTTCGAAAAATTATTGCATACTAATAAATTTAAAAAACCCTTAGCTTTTGTTAAAAAAATATAAATTCCCAGTTATTTTTTTGAACACATGTTTTTTTAAAAAAAAAACAGTGTAACTTAAATGAGTATGCTCAAAAAATTACTTAAAAACAGAAATTTTTTAGTTTATAATTCTTTAAACTCTAGAAAAGGAAGCATCGTTACGACGGTGGGTATTGCGTCGGCAGCTCTTGGCCTTGCGATTGCCGTTGGGGGTTTTGTGGTGAACTCTCAAAAAATGGCAAAGTTAGTTTCGAATGAAAGTTCAAGTCTTCTATTGAATAATCTAGGTTTAACTCGCGTTGCTCAAGCTATTTCTTCAACTGCTGTTTTGTGTAGTCACACTACGGAGCTGTGCTATTGGAATGAAGACAATAAAAACATTGCACTCGAAAACTTTGGATTTTCTAATTATTCTGCCTCTAGCGCAAAAGGCGAGCCTATGAAATTAGATGTTGAAGTCTGTATACCAGAGTTCAAAAGCACAGGTGTGAACCTTACAGGTTGCACAAAAAAGACTGCAAAAGTTGAGATTCGAATTAAAAACATTGAGGAACTAACGAATCTTAGTGCTAACTCTGGTGATTCAGTGGGTGTTTTGTCAGGGACCCTTGACAGTCAGGGCGCTATTTCTGACAAGGATATGTACGGAATACTTATAAAAGTATCTTCAAGCTATCTCGATTTTTCTCAAGAAGAAAAGATTGCTGATACAACGGGAATTGTGAGACGACCACGGTTTTTAACAAGAATTGAAACCTCTGATGGTTTTTGTGCTCCTACATGTCAGGTTTCATCTTTAGGTGATAGCGAGGCTGATGCCAGCTTTAAGAGGAGTAATGTAATAACAACGGATAGTGGAGAACAGTTTGCTTTGTTAGAGGGCAACGTTCCAAAGTCTCAAAGCTTTTGTCTTGGAGGTGTTCGTGTCATAAACAATGAGTCTGCTGGATATAGTTTTTTAAAGCCTGCATCAATTGAAGCAGATGGTACAGGGGTGGGTAAGGTTGGTACTTACAGCGATGGTAAGGCTGCTCTTAGTGCTTTTAATTCAACAAAAGCTATTATTCCTCTGAGAGTTTATAATGATGGTCCGGGATATCTCTACAACTTCAGTCTGAAAAGAACTTTTGAAAAAAATAAAAGTTACAGCTTTGCACCCGGAGAGGGGGTTGTTCCCCCTGAGGTTTTTCTGGATACTTTTGGAAGTAGAAATAAAGCGGGAGTGGGTCCCGGACTTTCAAGTGCTGAAATCTACGATAGTGGTCTTAAATGTTTCGATGAAAAAATCACGAACGTTACCACTCGAAAAAATAATGTCACGATCGAATTAGAGGCAAAACACGTTTATGCGAATGTTGGTAATCACCACTACGATGGAGGGGCGTATTGGAAAACTGAATACACACCTTTTGAATATCAGGGCAGCGTAACAACAACTACCTCAATTACACCTTCGCCTTCAAATTCTAAGCCTTCTGGTACGGTTAGGTATACCTTTAACTCTGTTGAACCTTCTAACGCTCTTTCTTTAGGTTCTGCTCAAGAGGATGCAACGGGTACCAAAACAACAGAGGAACAACTAAAAACAGATACGTATATAAGATATGCAACTCCTATTATTTTACATAACACTGGAATGAATTAAGAAGTGAGAAAAAAACATATGAAAAAAATTAAAGGTTTTACAATTATCGAAGCACTTATAAGTCTTGCTGTTATTGGCATAAGCGCTGGTGGCATAATGGCGCTGATGAACAGCTATCAACAACAAGTAAGAAACACTGAAGTTAAAACAGGTTTTGAAGGGGCAATCTCTCAGGCTTTGGATGAAGCGCATAAAGTCCTTAGAGAAACTGTCGATGGAAGCGGAAATCTTACGGTGGGTGCGTGTTCGTTTATGAATACCTATCACACAACACCTGGGCTTGGGTTTATTCATGTTGTGTTACCAGCTACGGATCCTTTTAAAGATGAGTCTAAGGTTTGGGGATGGGCATCTTCTAAGAGAAAAATTTTTGCTCCTGATTCGTGGACCACTCACGAGTGTAAAGATTTAGGGTTTTCTGATATCGCCAATGTTTGGCAGCGTTGTTTCAAACCTTTAAACTTAGATTCGGCACCGCCGTTTGGATTACCTCTTGGTTCATCCCAAAATGATCCAATTTTTAGAGCTGTCATTACTCCTATTCGTGTTCGTGTAGAAGGTAAAACTGATAAGGATGGAAATAAATTAGTTTCAGATGCTTACAAAGGGTATCAAACAATTGCTTTACCTAAAGGAGAATCTGATAAAGTGGATGCGAGAGACGTCGCGTTTCTAATAACTGCTGAATTAAGTTACAAACAAAACCCAACAGATGCTGCTCGCACTACTAAAAGCCAATCACTTTTAAGATGGTTAGGAGAGTTTCAGTGTCATAAAGTTATTTCATCTAGCAATAAGCTTGTTTTAAGACCTTCAGGTTTTGGAAGTGGTGATGATAGTACTTCACTATTCTCTGCAAGTGAGAATTCAGACGACACGGTTTTTGATTACAAACAAAAAGTCAAAGTTTTCACAGAGGGAACAGTCATCCAAGAAAGAGCAGTGACTTTATTGAAACCTGAAAACTTGGCCGGGGCTGCTTGTATTGAAAAGCCTGTTTTTAGTTGCAGATTTAGAAAGAAAGATGCAAATGCTTGGTCTAATGATTCGTTGGCTGCTGTTTTGAATATCAACTACAATAGAAATAACGCTGTATCTAAAAGTAGTTCGTTATTTGTGAAGCCGAGTCTTTCTTTAAGAAGTTCCTCAAACAATGTGGGTGGTAACCGGCCGGATATTCCCATAAGTTCTAATTTTTATCTACCTGGTGCTAGAGGCGATCTAAGTATAAATGGTGGTTATAATATAACTAGTTCCAAAGTTGATATTTATTCGACTGCAACTGCACCTGCCGCTGCTTGTACAAAATTATGTAGTGATGAAAATTCTTTTAATCAAGGACCCAACCCCTATGTCTTGAATTATGCTTTTTATTCGGATTCTCTCCCGGCCAACAGAAAGACTTTGGACGTAAGCGATACAAACTCAAAAGTAGGATGTGTGTGTTGTTATGGTAAGCAGTGTTCAGCTATCGGAACTAAGTTACAAAGTTGGTGCGGAGCTCAGCCGCCAGAAGCTGTTGATTCAAGGTTACCAGAATGTGCAGCTGATTATGAGAACCCAGCAACTGTTGCTGGATTAAAAGAGTTCCAACCTATCAGTGGTACTCAATCAATTAAAAAACTAAAAATTGAAGTAACTGCTTCTGATGATTCTTGTTTGGTAGGAGAAATAAGTTCTGAATCTGATTATATCAGAGTAACCTCTGAAAGCTGTGATTCTAAGCGTAAGGTTATGTGTTACTCTCAGGGAAGATTCATTCTTAGCCCTAAAGAATTTACAAGAGCTCAAGCAAATCAGGCTTGTTATGATTTGAGCGCTGAATCAATGTTGGCTAGTGAAATAGACTCCAGAATTACTTCTCAGATAAATCCTATGAGCGAAGCAACCTGGAAGCAAATAAAAGGTTCTGTTTTACCTCCCGTTAAGAATGGTCGATATACTTTTAGAAATGCTGCAATGGCCGGATTCTTCATTGCACCTCAAGAAGATGTTCAATTGAGCGCTGTTCTAAATGGTGGCATTATTCCAAAATCAACTGAGTTCTGGATTGCTTTAAGGACGAATGGAAGTGGTCAGACTGTTTCTGCTGTGCCTTTGATTCCAAATAATATCTCACCTTATGTCGGACATTTTGATGGTGATGGAAGACTTGTTTTTTTTAGAGAAGATAATAGTAATTGTTCCAAAAACCCGAATGGTTGTTTACCTTTTAAATCCATTAGTTCCGATGGACCAGTTGTTCTTCAGCATGCTCGAACTCGCTTTGGGGCATCTGTTGTTGATGGGAGCTCTGTTTCAGCAGGTTTTTCAGCTGTATGCTTGAATCCTCAAAATAATACTTTTTTCAAAACTAAATCGACAACAAAAAATCATAAGGAAGCCATTGCTCTCTGCATGAAGGAAGGTGGAGTTTTTGTAGCTCCTCTAAGACCTTTGCAATGGGTAGCTGCTTTGTTGGCAACTAAAAAAACATTCAATCAACTTCCTTTTCCAATTTACTTAAAAGATGAAACTCTCGCGGCTGGTGTTTCGTGGACCGGTTTGATTTCTAAGGGGAGTGGTTTTAATCAAATTTTGCCTGAAAAACCCTCTAGTTCTTGTATGGTGGATAAAGAATTTAATACTGTTGATTTTGATGTAGAGGCCCAAAATCCCGAGCCTGCTTATCATTTAGTACGAGCTGAAAATACGCTTACTCTTGCCCAAGGAGTAATGCCTGAGGGGGCAAGTGAAGAGTGGATTAAAGATGAAAATGACTTCTTTAATATTTCCAAACAAATTCTTGAAAAAAAGCCTAGTAACATTCAGTTTAAAGAATGTGCAAAACCAGCTCCTAAGGCTGAAGCAGGTTCTTCAAGTAATAAGTAGTAGGACTCATGATTAAACTAAAGCCATTGAGTTCACAAAGCGGACTCTCTTTACTAGAATTAATGATTGGCGTTGGTTTGGTGGCTATAGTGGCTTTAGCTGGATCTTCATTGTTGTCCAATATTTCTAAAGAAAAGTTGATTACAGAAAATAGAAACGTAATCCGTCAAACAACTTCAACTTTGCAAAAGGTAGTAAATCGAGTCAGTTCTAAAGTAACACATACTCAATACGATCCTTTTAATGTAGTTGATTTTTCGAATAAAAAAATTGGTCCCGAATGGATAGAGTCTAGTGCTGGTCTGTCTTTTTCTGGCAGTGCTTCCACTAATACTATTTCAACGCAAGAAAAAGGAGTCCTGAAGCAGATTTACAATAGGGCATCGAATTCTTCGCAAGTGCTAAATTCGGATGCAGATCTTAAATTTATACCCGGTTGTGATGGTTGCTCATCCTGCGAAACGTTTTTGGATAAAACAAGTTCCTCAGCTTCTTTTTTGAATAACAACACAACTTGTGCTCCTTTAAACAGTTGTCTTTATCATAGCCTCAAAGTTGGTAGTATTTTTAAAGAAATTATCAGCAAGTGCAATAAACCTACTACGACCTCTTCGGGGTTTAAGGTTTTGGCTTTGTCTGTCGACAAATTTTCTGGTGCACAAACAAGTCATGACCTTGTTTTTACTGATTTGACTATTAATAAATCCTCTTCGACAATCAATAAAGCTGATTACAAGTCAAATGCTGTTTACATGTCTAGGTGTGTTCCGGTTGATGAGCTTAAGGTTATTGATAGTTATTCCACTTATGACAGAATCAACGTTTTAAGAAGACCTTTCATTAAACAAAATGAAAACATTTCAACAAGCACGGTTACAGTAGATAGGGTAGTTAATGGTAGAATCACAAGAACAACAGAAAGGGTAGCTACTTATAGTTCTGCCAACGTAGTATGTTGTACGCCTCCAAAAGAGTTAAGTAAGGAGTGGATGGACGATTGTTTGTCTATTTCATCTGGTGACAATGCTAAATTCTTACCAACCATTTTTGTCTATAAAGGTGATGGAAGCGTATCGACATGGCCTGCTCCTTCAGAAAGACTATTAATTCCCGGATTAGCTTTGATTATGCAAATTGATAACAAGTCTGCCAAGTCATTTAAATTAACGACTTTGCAAATTGAAAATGCATGTAAATCTGGTCGA
>JBILWH010000046.1:0-7392 GCA_044370015.1 Bdellovibrionota bacterium
TTAGATGTTTTATCTGATAAGGTTTTGAAAAAAGGTTTTCACGTACCTCTCTTAGTTTACGATGAGTCGAAAAATAGAAATTTACAAATCACATATCCCACCAGCCACATGGATATCAGTGGGAGCATACTTGAATCATCTGGAGTAGAAGGTAACTATTTAAAGAATCATAATTTAAAAAGTAAAAAACCTATTTTTTCTTTTTTTAAAGGACTTGATTTTATCATACAAGTAAACGATAAAGATGGTAACGTCGCTTTATTGGATTTGTATGAAAAGAAACCATACTTCAAACAAAAATCAGATAAAAAATTGAAGAATTATTGTGATTTCAAAGGTTGTGAAGAAATCCGTCAAGCTCTGACAAACTATTACTGGTTATCCACCACAATGAGGAGAAAATGAAACCCCTAATTATCTTCTTATGCTATTTTTTATATCCAATAAAATACATTGAAAAACTTGGGCCTTTAATTTCACCCCAAGATACAAAAAACTGCACTAACACTACTTTTGCTATACATAGGGGTTTTTCAAACAACGGCTTATATGAAGATTCTTCGCATCGAGCAATCAAGGCTGCAGTCGCAAAAGGAATTAAGCATATTGAAATTGACGTTACCTTAGTTCCTGGGGAAATTTTTTTAAGACACGACTCTTTTAAAGTGGAGAACTTAACTGCTAACAATATAAAAAGATTGTATCCAGACATTATGACACTTCAAGAGTTTGTGGATATTTACTCTAAATCTTTTCAAACAGTGCTCGTAGACATCAAGGGTTTAAATCAACCACATAGCGAAGCTTTCAACTTATTTAAAATCCTTAAAGGGGCTGATAATTTTTATTATATTGGTGGGAGCTGTCGTTTATTAACGTTAATTCAAAAGGAACTTGGTTGGAAGGCTGGGTGCGAAGCACAGGGAATAATAGGCAATTGGCTTCTAGGTATGAGCTTATGGAGTGCTAATTATGCTGAAATCACGAATTTTCAAATTTGGTTAAATCGTTTTTTTCAATTAAAAACTATATTTTGGACTTTTCATAATTCATCTCAAGCTAAACATTACTGTGAATACCGTCCAGATATTTTGCTTGTAGATAGTCTTGATAAATAGTTTCAATTAATTTTCTTCTATTAATATCGTCAATTTTTCTTTATTACTTCCTACTTCATTAGCTCAATCATCTTATATTAGATAAGTTTTGGATACTTTTTAAAGAATTCGTTTTCTTAAATGGAAAGAAATTTCTACAAACAAGAGCCAAATGAGACGACTGACTTAATTCCTGAACTACAGAAAACTCTTGACTAATTGTCTTCGAAACTTTTTTGATTTACCCACGATCAGGTAAATTCTGTGACACGTATGTAGTACAGCTGCCAAATCATTCTCTGTTTCTGCGCACTTAAAAGGTTTTCGGTAACCTCCACCATTTAAACCTAAAAAACAAAAAACCCCTTTTGGGGGTGTTGTTTTAACGTATTAAAACTTTTAAATAATTAGCTCACGCTTCCATTCAATTAGTTTTTCTTTTATTTGCTCGCGAGCCAATCGAAAGGCATCAGGCCTTAAGTCTTCTAAAACACCAGCCGGGTCTTTAATGGGCCAATGCAAACGCTTTGCTTTGGTTGGTAAGACAGGACAAACCTCTTCAGCGCAAAGAGTGATGACGTAATCTAAGTTTGCGTAGAATCCTAAAGGAATTTCGTTTGTTGATTTTGACTGATTTTTTGAAATATCTATTCCAATTTCGTTTAAAGTTTTTATAGCCCAGGGTTGAACAACACCCGATGGTACGGAGCCGGCACTTTCGATCTTAGCTGTATTTCCAAAAATCTCTTTTGCCAATCCCTCGGCTAACTGACTTCGAGCAGAATTGGCAACACATAAAAAAAGTATGTGAATTGATTTAGACATTTACTGCTCCCTAAAATATTTTTTCTTTATCCAAAGAGAAACGACCACAAGACCCACCAGAACTGGAACCTCTACCAATGGGCCAATAACGGCTGCAAATGCAGCTCCATGATGAATCCCAAAAGTGGCAATCGCAACCGCAATAGCCAATTCAAAATTATTAGATGCTGCTGTAAATGAAAGCGTTGCTGAACGACTATAATCAGCTCCAAATTTTTTGCTCATAAAAAACGAGATAAAAAACATGAAAAGAAAATAAATCGTTAACGGTATTGCTACTCGAACAACATCCATCGGTAACTCTACAATTTTTTCTCCTTTTAATGAAAACATCACAACGATCGTAAAAAGAAGAAAAATAAGAGTCATTGGACTGATTCGCGCTAACAGTTTTTTTTCAAACCACTCACGTCCTTTAAGTTTTAAAGAAAAATATCTTGTCAAAAATCCTGCAAAAAAAGGAATCCCTAAATAGATTGCTACGGAGGCTGCAATTTCAACCATAGTAAAATGAACTTCAAAACTTTTAAGACCAAATACCAAGGGTAAATATGTCATGAAGAAATAAGCGTAGATTGGAAAGAAAATAATTTGAAAGAGTGAATTAAAAGCAACAAGCCCAGCGCAATACTCGGAATTACCATCAGCAAGCTGATTCCAAACCAACACCATCGCAATACAGCGAGCAAGACCAATCAGAACAAGCCCCATCATGTAGTCTGGTGAGTCTTTAAGAAACAAAACCGCAAGCCCAAACATTAAAAGAGGGCCGACAATCCAGTTTTGAACCAAAGACAAAACAAGAACTTTTTTATCTTTAAACACTAGGCCAATTTCTTCATACTTCACTTTTGCCAAAGGTGGGTACATCATAAGGATCAAACCAATAGCGATAGGTATAGACGTTGTTCCTATACTCAAACTATTAAGAGAATTTGAAAATGACGGGATTAAATGGCCTAATATCACACCAAATCCCATCGCCAAGAATATCCATAAAGTTAAATAACGATCTAAAAATGATAGCTTTTTCATTTACAAAACCTTGCCTTTGTCTTTCTGTCTTTTTCTTTAGAACAACAATTTGCCTTGAGAAACCCAATCAGATTTTCGATGAGATCGGTGTTTGCGAAATAAGTCAGAGACCTTCCATTCTTTTTCGAACTCACTAAGCCAGCCTTTGTCATGTGGGATAAGTGAAAGGAAAGCGTATTGTTAGGAATATCCAATTCTTCGGCAATTTTTGTTGGAATCAGGCCATCACGACCATATTCAATAAGTAACTTAAATATTTTAAGTCTTGTTTCCTGTGACAGAGACGCACAGATTTCTAACGACTCATATATTTCCATAATTCTGGAATAATAGAAATTTACAGTAAGATCAATATCTCATGTGAACCTTACTCGTCCGCTGGATTATGAGGAACAGCTACTGTTACACTTTTCTCTTAAGTCTAATAGGACCTTTGAAAGCAGAGGGATCGACGACGCGATTGTTTTGAGTAATCACGATTAAATTTTTATGAACAAGCCTTCGAGCGGCCTGTCTAACCTGCTCCATTTTAAGATGATTTTTTTTGTCTTCGCCCACCAATATTTCTGACGGACAAATCGAAGCCCCCGCAGACCTTTTTGCGAGTAATTCCAAAATCTGCTGCTCGTACAGCTCATCTTCATGAGTTAGTTTTTTTCGTCTACATTGCTCACTACAGTATTTAACTTCACTCCAATTTTTGGCCCATTTTTTTCGATACTCAATCGTTCGACCGCACTTTTCACAAATCTTTTCATCGATTTTTTCACTCATTCCCACTCCACTTCTTCAACCACTTATCTCGATAAGAACGATCTGCATCGTAGTTACGAGCCTGAATCTCAGGATCAAAAATACGATCTCTGGGATCAGTGCCGCGACCCGACTGATAGAGCCAATTTCCCCAGTTGCTTTCACAATCATAATCGATCAACATTTTTTCAAAGTAATCAGCACCTTTGGTCCACTCAACACCAAGCGTTTTCACAAGATAATTAGCCACATTCTGTCGTCCCCGATTCGACATCCAACCCGTTTGAGCAAGTTCGATCATATTCGCGTTGATAAAATCGTTTTGAGTAGTGCCCTTTTTCCAATTCTCGAAGTCATCTGTACTGCCAGACGAAGGAGGCAACTTACTGGACCTAAGTCCCGATAAACTAAAAAATTTATCCTGATACTTTTCGGCTAAAAACTTAAAGTAGTCTCTCCACAGTAATTCAAAGACCAACCAATAAGTCGATTCATTTGAACGAACGTGTTGCTCAAATTCCTTGATGGCCCAATAGATTTCTCGTGCAGAAAGGCATCCGTGCGCAAGCCATGGTGAAAACTTAGAGGAATCATCAAAGGAAGTAAGTCCGTTACGGGTCTCTTTGTAGGTTAAAATCTTTTGTGTCTCCGATAAGTAATAATGAAGTCGCCTTAGACCCTCCGCCCGTCCCCCAAGAAATGGAGAGCATTTGTTAGTTGTAAATTTATTTCGAAATAGAAAATATGAAAAATCACTTAGTCCCGAGGGAGTTTCTTGTTGAAGCTTTGGAGTGGCAAGAAGAGGTGGCACCACCCAGCGAGACTCAACTTTTTTGCGAAAGGTGCTAAACGTATCGTCGATCTCTTCAGACTTAAACCCCATCAAATCCTGATCAAGCAAAGTTTCTGAGCAGGCATATTGAAAACTTACGGCGTTGAGTTGCTGCTCAAGTTGTATTTGCAGTGCTCTTTTTCGCGAGTTAAAAGCTTTGGCTGAAACGATAGAACCAATATTTCCTTGCGATACAAAATTGGTGAGTTCATTAATTTCACTCGATTCAAAAACGTAAAGAGGAACCCTTAGAATCGATAGATCTCGTGCGAGATCATCTAGTGACTCATTTTGAAACTGAACATACTCCTTCGATCCCTGCTGAAAACGAAGAAAGAACGCTACAACTGGAAGCCCTTGTTTTATGGCCAGAGAAAAGGCTTTGTTATCGAAAATACGAAGATCGCTCGTAAACCAAACTGCCGTTTTCTCAGTCACATCTTCTATCTTATGCTTTCTAGAAAAATATTCCCACCGGTAAAAAAATCTAAGCTATTATTTGAATAAGAAGTTACTCTTTAATCTCTTTAAAAAAGGCTTCCCAATCAGGGACATTATTCCAATCATACTGCACCGATTGAGGCTCTCCTTCAGAAGTGTAGCCAAAAAGAAAAATCTCTCCAAAATAAGATTTTTCATTTGTATAAACTTGACCAACTTTCATCGCATTTACGAAAATCCCAGGACCACATATTTCTCGGTAATATAGATATTTTTTTCCCTCTACAAACCACTTATTCCTAAGTCTCCTAAAGTTTTCGAGCCGTCTCTCCCTTAAATCGCGATACTCTTCTTTGAGCTTTTTTTCTTGTTCCTCAGTTTCTACTTTTACAAAATACTGGGAATAAACAGGTTCAAGATTGTAAGCGTCCTCAACAAATAACGATTTATCTAACACAGGCACTTCGGACAACACCTTTCCTTGGATTAAAACATCTTCCTCTTTAAAAGAGAAGACTACCCTATAGCGAGCCTCTTCAGTTTTTTCGGCTTTTACTAAAGTATAAAAAAAACCTGGATATATAGAATCGTGGCCTGGAATCCAATGAGTACAAATGTACCGCGAGCCTTTTTGAAACCAGATTTCATCGTAAAGACACCAGTTTGGTTCAAATGTAAATTTCATTTTATTTTACCGGTACCATTAAGCGACCGTCCAAAAGATACTGCTCACCACCACCAGTTGCAAAATCAATTCCTGGAAGAAGCTTATCAAAAGCTTCTTTGCTGGAGTCAAATGGATGGGGTACCTTAGACATTTCTTTCAATTCTGGACTCATTTTTTCAAAGGTAAAAGAATCAAGAATCATGTTAGAACGCGACTTAAGAACAAGAGTGTCTTCAGAAAGCTCATAAACAAAAGGAACTTTTGCATATTCCCTGGCGCCTACTCCTGGAATATTTATCTCGATAGGAACATTATCAGCAATACCCAGCTGATTAGGCGAATAACCTTTTACTGAAAAATAATTTCCTTTGCTAAAATGCCTTTTACCATAACGATCAATATAATCTCTTACTTCGTTAATTAAATCTTTACTTGTCTCAAATACGGCGTCTATATCAGCGTGCCAAGTTACTAAACGAGTGCCTTTTTCCAAAGATACAATTTCGACAGGCTTAGAAAAATCTATTCCAATTAAATGCTGAGAAATTTTCTCAAAATTTACAACGCCATTATTTATAAAATCAGGATGTGACGAATAAAAATCTATGGCTGTACGCATGTTCGACTGAATCAAAGGTTCATGCCACCCAAGATTTTTGTAATAAGTTCTTAAATCAATTTTATATAATTTTTGAATACTGTTTTCAAAATGAGCCGCAACAAGACTGTGTAATTTTGCAGATTGCTTTGGAATTGCTTTGAGTACCAATTCAGACTCGCGAGAAACGATGGAAGCTTTCGAAACTAATTTTTCTTCTCTCAAAAGCTTATTTGCAGCATCAACATTTGCTGCCAATTTTCCTAAAAACTTAGCATCTTTTGCACTCATTCCTGCAAGCTCAGAAACAGCGCCTAGAGAAGAAGTTTCTTTTAAAACATTTGCAGCAACAGAAGGATACTCTCTTGCAAAACTTAGCATTTTTAAACTTTGAGCTCCCGTTACTCCTGGTAATTTTGCAAGTTGAGCAGCCTTTCTTTCAAAAGCCAAATACTCTAAAGATTTTTGAGCTGCTCCGCCAATCAAAGAAGCCGTACGTCCCAATGCTTTAGCGCCACCTACCCCAGCCTCGACAATCTCTCCTCCAAAACAAAAGAATGCGATTTCGTAAGCTACCCTTCCAACAATCTCGCCCTTTTCTTTTGCAGTCCCATTAATAAGAGTGTCAGCGCTTTCTTCTGCGAGACGCTCTATGAAACCAGAAACATTGTGATATGCAGAAACAGTTAACGTTCCCAAAGTTGAAGCCATTTCTGACAAATGATCTACAGTAAAGAAATTCCCGAGTGCAACTTCTGCATCATGAAGAGTCAGCTCAGGAACTTTCTTCAAAGAGTTCGCAACAGACGAGCCAACAATTTTCATTAATGCGCCCGAGAGTACAACTAAATCTTTTACTCCATAGACCGTCCCCTTCAGCCCATGCCCAACGCCCAAAGCAAATCCGTAGGTAAAATCAGTAATAGGTTTGATCTGGCCTAAAAGCATTGCTGCCCTATTTTGATCACTCACCCACAACTTATCTGCAAGGATATGCGCTTCAGCTAAAGATCGAGACAGAGTTTGATAATCGTTTCTAAAGTTATCTCGATCTGAGCCAGAAAGGTATTTAGAGTTTTCATTAAAAAGGGCGACAGACTTAGCCGTTAAATCCAAACCAGAAGCCAAAGCCTTTCCCTGCTCT
>JBILWH010000048.1:0-7288 GCA_044370015.1 Bdellovibrionota bacterium
CTTATTGTTTTTTCTTCTGCATGGATTTTCTGTTTAACCCTCGCACGAATTTCTTGGATCGATGTTTTTTGGGCTGCCTCACTAGGGATGTGGAGCTTAGAGCATCTAAAGTTTTGGGAAGCAAACTTTTCATTTTTAAAACCTCTTTCGATTCTCTCTCTTCTTTATCTTGCCTGGAGCCTTAGGCTTAGCTTGCACCTCTCCCAAAGACTGCTGCGACATAGAAACAACGAAGATCCTCGCTACGAAAAAATTAAACTTAACAACCCTGACAGCTGGAAGAGAACAAGCTTTTTTATTTTTATGATGAATGCTTTTCTGTCTAGTCTTTTAATCTTGCCCCAAAGGGTACTTTTTTGGAGCGACACTCAGAGCCTTACGACCACTCTCATTTTAGGAGCTTTTCTTGCTCCTCTTTCGATTATTTTAGAGGGCGTTGCCGACAAACAACTTAAGAAATTTCTCTCAAACAAAGACAACAGAGGAAAAAGCTGCCAAGTGGGTCTGTGGCGTTATTCTCGGCATCCAAATTATTTTTTTGAATGGATTTTTTGGTTGAGTATTAGTCTTTGCCTAATAAGCTACCCTCGTGGCTACATCGCTCTACTTTGCCCTCTCATCATGTATATTTTCTTAACACAATTTACAGGAATTAAAATTTCTGAAAAAGATGCCGCCACAAGTAGGAGCGATTTTTTAGAATACAAACAAAAAACTTCTGCATTTTTTCTACTCCCTCCTAAAAAATAAACCCCTCACTCTTTCTGAGCCGTGACCAGCTCAAATTAATCAAGTAAGTTCACTCATTGTGTCACCCAAAAAGAAAAATGAATCTCAAATTTCATTTTTAGAAACTCTCGAAAAACTTGATGCGCCCACTCCTCGTATCTGGACCGTTTCTGAACTTGCTAAAGACTTGCGTGAACATCTGAAATCTCAATTCAACAAAATCATGCTTAAGGGTGAAATCAGCGATTTTAAAGGAATACACCGCTCCGGCCACGTTTATATGGGACTGAAAGACGAAAGCTCCCAAATACGTGTTGTGATCTGGAAAGGGGTCGCTCAAAAAATTCCCTTTGAATTAAAGATGGGATTAGAAGTGATCATTAGCGGAAGTGTCGATTTTTATGGAGCGGGTGGTTCACTTCAAATAAACGTCGAATCTATCGAGCCTGTTGGGATTGGGTCTCTTCAATTAAAATTTGAACAGCTCAAAGAAAAACTATCTAAGGAAGGGCTCTTTGATCCTTCTCGAAAAAAATCAATCCCCCAACATGTTTCTCGAATTGGTCTTGTCACAGGCAAGTCTACAGCCGCCCTTCAAGACATGCTCAAAATATTTTCCCAACGCTATCCACTTGTGGAACTTTATTTTTTTCAAGCAAGCGTCCAAGGAGAACAAGCTCCGAAAGAAATTTGTGCGGCCATTCAAAGAGCAGAGAAGTTTTCTCTTACAAAAAAACTAGATATTTTAATCATTGCTCGGGGCGGGGGAAGTTACGAAGATCTCTTTTGCTTTAACGATGAAAATCTTGCTCGAGCGGTTGCTGCTTGTTCTATTCCAACCATCTCTGCAGTTGGACATGAAATAGATTTCACAATTTGTGATTTTGTTGCGGATCATCGAGCTGCGACCCCCTCTCATGCTGCTCAAGAAAGCACCCCGGATATTCGATTTATTAAAAATCAAATTCAAAACAATTTTGAAAAACTAAGAAATCAGCTAAGAGTAAAATTAAACGACCTCTCTCAAAAAATTGATTTTTTCTGGTCTCAAATTATTTCCAAGGCCCCTCACAACAGGCTTAAAATTCAACAGCAGCTTGTCGCTCAACTTTCTCTACGCTTACAAAGAGGCATCAACGTTCGACTTGAACAACTCAATTTTAAAATGCAAAGATATGCCTCCACACTTGAAGCCCTGTCTCCCTTAAAAGTTTTAGAAAGAGGTTACTCGATTGTTGAAACTGAAAAAGGCACGGCTGTTCGATCAAGTGACAAAATTCAGACTGGTGAACTTCTTAAAATACGCCTTCACAAGGGCTCCATCCTTACAATCGTAAAGCAAAAAATCGACTAGAGACAAAACACTTCTTGGGGCCCGAGCCCGATGCCTGTTACACTGTGAGAGGGGATAATACGACAGTGACGGGACAAATCTTTGAAAAGCTAGACGGACTTGGAGACTCTTTCGATCAAATAGAAAAAATGGCGATCGGTGGAATGGCCGAAGTCTATAGAGCCCGCCAGCGAAGCCTTGATCGCCCCGTTGCCATTAAACGTATTCGTCCCGATCTACGCGACAATAAAGATATTCGAGAAAGATTCAAACGCGAGGCCCGCGCAGCGGCCAACTTACTTCACCAATACCTAGCGCACGTTTACGACTATATTGAATCTTCAAATGAAGCCTATATTATTATGGAGTATATCGATGGCTTTGATGCGGCCGATGTCATTCAAAAATCAGCGCCTCTTCCGGTTGATGTCGCTCTTGGAATTGCTTCAAAAGTTTTATCAGGCTTAGCCTTTGTTCATAGCCACGGCATGGTCCACCGCGATTTAAAACCTGAAAATATTCGTATCACAACTCGCGGAGATGTGAAGATCATGGATTTTGGAATTGCTTACGATCCAAGCGAATCAAACCTCACTCAACCAGGAGTTTTAATTGGGTCTCCTCATTATCTTGCACCCGAGCAAATACAAGGGCACAAAATTGATTCACGCGTGGATCTTTTTGCTTTTGGAATAACCTTTTACGAAATGCTTACCGGGAGAAGACCTTTTACTGAAACAGACACTGAAACTGTGTTTGCTCGAATTGTGAGCGGAAAATACACTCGAATTGAAGATATTCGCTCAGACGTATCGCCTTTTATTATTCGTACGATTGATGATTGCTTACAAGTCAATCCTAGCAGACGCGCTGGCTCTGCAAAAAAACTTAGCGAAGGCTTACAGAGTTTTATTTTGCAGAACTATCCTGCCTCGCTTGAGTCTCGTGTGCAGCAACTTTTAATGAAGCAAGGATTTCTAGCGGGCGATTACAAAAAAGTTGAAATATCTGAAAAAACAAGTACTCACGGATTAAAACTGGAATCAAAAAACAAAAAAGTACTGGGAATTATTATAGCGGTTGCCCTCATAGCGATAGCAACCGCCTATTATTTTTTTAAATTAAGAGCTTAGAAAATATAATTAAGAGCTAGATTAACTCCAAAAGTATTTGTGTGAAAATTATATTCCTCAGTTGGGTCAACATGAAGGATTCCTTTTTCGTACTTTGTATAAACCTGAAGAGCTGCCCATAAATCGCGATCAAATTGATACTTGGGCCCGCCAAGAGCTGTAAACAAGTAAGAAGCGTCTTCAAAATATGAATCATTATTGTACTGTTCTTTTCCAGGCAAAAGAATTCCCAATTCAAAAAAAGCAGCCCATTGTGGATCAACATTATACTGAAGAGCTCCGTTCAAACCCAAATCAAAACGAGACTGAATACTTGAATCATTAGCTCCATAATGCTCACCAGAAAACCATGAGGTAGAAGCTGTGAATTTATAGGACCAATCATAAAGGTCCTGGCCCAAATCAAATTTGAAATCAATCTTTGTTGAACCTCGAAGAACATTATTATCTCGAGACTTTCCAAAAGAAGGGCTTAAGTTAAAAGACACATCAAAAAAAACAGGTCCGTAGCTTTGATCTGTAACTCTGTACAAAGCTGAAAAAACCGGGTCCACAAAACCGCTCGTAGAACTTCGAGAAGTATTGCTACTCTCACGCTGAGTTTTATACTGCAACTTGGCTCCCAGAACCCATTCATCAGACAAAGAATAACTTAGCCCCTGGCCCAAGGTAAAAGATTCATAATTTGTAGTATCTCCCTCAATATGTAAACTCTGGCTCATATAATCAGCTTCAGAGGTACTTTGAAACTCTCCTCCAAGTGGGAGAAACCACAGGTCCCGACTTGCCAAACCAGGCTCAGCAGAAGCTAAAGAACCCAAAAGCAAAGCAGAAAACGCAATTTGACCTATTTTTTTAATCATAAATACGATTTAACAAGGAGATTTTTTAAAAATCAATGAAAGGATAAAAAAAAACGATCCGCGCAAAGGAAATATAAAAGCTACCCTAAAAAGCGTAATTTAAATTTAACTTCAAGCCATAACTAATGATCGTTTGATTATATAGTTTTGAGCTATAAAAATGATCGCCTAGTTCGTAGGAATAATAAGGCTTTAACGAAGCTGAAAGAAAATCATCAAACTGATGAACGGGGCCTAACTCGAAAGAAAGCGAATAGAGAGGCTTTTCATAATCTGAAGAGTTTTTATTTTGTAATTTCCGAGGAAGGCTCAAGTCTATTCCCAAATCCAAAGAAGTTTCTGAATTAAAATCGTATTGAACTAGTGAAGAGATTTTCCATTCGTAAGATGGATTTTGATCAACGACTTCATCCCCATCTTGAACTTTTGCCAAAGCGTAATAAGCTCCATGGAAGCCAAACTTGTATTCAAAATCCCAAATTGCCTGACCCAAAGACAAAACACCCTCAACTTTATGGCCACCTCTCAAAGCATTGCTATATAAGCCCTGACCTAAAGAAGGACTGAGGTTTATTTTTAAATCTAAAAAATAGGGTGCATTTTTTTGATCGATAAATCTACAAAGAACAAAAAAAGATGGGTCCCTTGCTCCACTGGAAGTATAAGAAAACTTAGCTGGAGAATTTAATTCTTCAGTTCTGCCGCTTAAGAAACCAAAGCCAATACCTAGAAACAAATAATCCCGCAGGGCATATCTGAGAGTTTCGTCTAAAAAGACGCTCTGCCCTTTTGAAGTTGTTTTGTTTGGATCTGAGAGGGACGAGTTTTGCATTTCAAAAGAAAAATCCGTCGAACTCAAAAAACCCCCGTCTTCAGGCAAAAAGAAAAGGTCCCTCGTTTGAAAGGCTGCCGGAGAAGCCACTAAACTTGGTAGCTCATAATCATAATAGCGAGGCTCGGCACTAAGAACAAAAACCCCAAAAAGAGATATCAACCAAACAAGTATGAGCCTGTTTCGCATGAAATTTATTTCTTTGCTGCTGCTTCGTCCGCGCGTTTCTTTTGATACTTTTTGATCAATTCTTCTTGCACAGAGCGAGGCGCTGTTTCGTACTTCTCAAATTCCATAGAGAATTCACCTTTACCCTGAGTTGCTGAACGCAAATCAGTCGAATAACCAAACATTTCTGCAAATGGAACGTTACAAATAGCCGTGAAGTACCCTTCGTTTGTGCCCGATTCCATAATCACCGCACGACGTTGGTTTAATTGACCAATGACTGAACCTTGGAACTCTTCAGGCGCAGAAACTTCTACCTTCATGATGGGTTCAAGAATTACGGGTTTACAAGCTTGATAATGCTCACGCACGGCTGCCATAGCTGCCAAGCGGAAAGCCAACTCTGAAGAGTCGACCGCGTGATAGGATCCGTCGCTCACAACACCTCGAACACCCACAACAGGAGCTCCGATGAGCAATCCCTTAGAGAGCTGCTCTTGGAATCCTTTATCAACGGCAGGAATGAATTCACGAGGGATAGACCCACCCACAACTTCACTCACAAATTCATAAGGGTTAACCGCGTCTGAAGGAAGTGGCTCAAAGCGACCCGAAACTTTTGCGAATTGTCCCGCACCACCTGTTTGCTTCTTATGTGTATATTCATAAGGAGTCACATTTGAAATCGTTTCGCGATAAGCAACCTGAGGATTACCCACTTCTACTTCAACACCGAATTCACGCTTCATACGTTCCACATAAATTTCAAGGTGTAATTCACCCATACCCGCAATCAACGTCTCACCTGATTCTTCGTCACGAGACACACGGAAAGTTGGATCTTCACGAGTGAATTTACCCAAAGCTTTTGAAAAGTTTGCAAGACCGTCACGATTCTTAGGCTTAATAGAAAGCGAAATAACCGTGTTAGGAATATGCATAGAGGTCATCGAGTAAGCGATATCACCATCTGTGAATGTTTCACCTGATGCACACTCCACTCCGAAAAGAGCTACAATTTCACCCGCGCTTGCGCTATCGATATCGTGCATTTCGTTCGCATGCATGCGTACGATACGAGGAATTTTTACTTTTTTCTTACCTTGGTTGATGTTGAAGATAAAATCACCTTTGCTCACCTTACCTTGGTAAATACGCATATAAGTCAACTGCCCATAGCGACCATCTTCAAGCTTGAACGCAAGTCCTACGAATGGCTTACCGGTTTCTGAGCTCAAGATAACTTCTTGTTCGTTGTTACTTTGGTCGAGAGCTTTGTTTACTTTTTCAGTTGGGTTTGGCAAGTAGCTACAGATACCATCCAATAAATGCTGAACACCTTTGTTTTTGAACGCTGATCCGCAAAAAACAGGAGTAAAGTTCAAAGACATGGTCGCTCTACGAATAATTGGAACCAATTCAGCAGGTGTAATTTCTTTACCATCCAAATATTTTTCAGCTAAGCCGTCATCAAAATCTGCCAGCGCTTCAATTAATTTGTTACGATAATCAACAACCTTATCTTTGATATCTTCCGGACAATCTTCACGACGAATATTCTCACCATTATCACCATCAAAATAAATCGCTTGCATAGATAAGAGATCCACAACACCTTTGAAATTATCTTCTGCTCCAATAGGGTAAGTTACTAAATGAGCATTGTGATTGAGTTTTTCGCGAAGCATATCCACAACGCGAAAAGGGTTCGCACCCGCACGGTCCATTTTATTGATGAACGCCAAACGAGGAACGCCGTAACGTTTCATCTGACGATCAACCGTAATTGACTGAGATTGAACACCTGCAACGGCACAAAGAACAAGAATCGCTCCGTCCAAAACACGAAGAGCGCGCTCTACTTCGACCGTAAAGTCGACGTGTCCTGGGGTATCGATCAAGTTCATGTGATAATCACCCCAATCACAGTAAGTCGCAGCTGATTGAATCGTGATTCCTTTTTCACGCTCCAAATCCATGGAGTCCATTGTGGCTCCCACGCCCGACTTTCCTTTTACTTCTTCGATCTTGTGAATTTTTCCAGTGTAGTAAAGGATACGCTCAGAAAGAGTTGTTTTTCCTGAGTCAATGTGCGCAGAAATACCAAAGTTACGTGTGAAAAGTAATGAATTATCAATTGCCATAAAGGTGCCTAAAGCTTAATAAAACTTTTTGGCTTTGCAAAGGATAGTTCTCAGCAATCCAACTATTTTTAATTTTTGATCTTCTT
>JBILWH010000049.1:0-7230 GCA_044370015.1 Bdellovibrionota bacterium
CATTACCGTTAGCATTTCCGTTAGCATTGCCATTCGCATTTCCGTTGGCATTGCCGTTGGCATTGCCGTTGGCATTACCATTCGCGTTGCCGTTTGCGTTGCCGTTTGCATTTCCGTTAGCATTGCCATTCGCATTTCCGTTAGCATTGCCATTCGCATTTCCGTTAGCATTGCCATTCGCATTTCCGTTTGCATTTCCGTTAGCATTACCATTCGCGTTGCCGTTTGCATTACCATTCGCGTTGCCGTTTGCGTTTCCGTTGGCATTACCATTCGCGTTTCCGTTTGCATTGCCGTTTGCATTACTACTTATGAAAACCCCAGTTACACTGCCACTGTTTGAACCTCCACCCTTAGAAGATCCAGAATTAGATCCGGTACTACTAGGACTTCCACTTCCACTACTCCCATTTGCATTTCCTTTACTTGAACCTCCTCCACTGTTTCCACTGCCACTTGCACCGTACATGAACTGTGCTGAGACAAAAGAAATAAAGGTGACTCCTCTGATAAGTTTCTTTGTTTTTGTTAAAAATTTCTTATCTACCATTTACTCTCCTTTTTTTAGACACTCGGTGGGAATTAATGGAATGAACTTCGACGGGGCAACGCGACCAGATGAAAATCGAAATGACAAATTAAAAGAAGCGTTGATTTTAACTGAACGTTCTCTGGAAATAAACGAAACACAAAATTCGTCAAAATTTATGAATGTGATTTCAAAAAAAAACTCTTTAATATTTTAAAAGATAAGCTCTAGAGGGGCTTTTCAGGGGGTGCTTATGAAAAAAAAATATTCTCTATTATTCGGACTAAGTCTTCTGTTTGGCTCCACACTTCAAGCACGGGAAGTTTATTTCTACAGATGTGCAATAGGCATCACTCAAAACGAAAACATAGACGTTGCTACGATGGTGATCGGCTACGGAAAAAAAATGAATCAAGCCATCAACAATGCTCTTAAAAATTGCAAAGAAAAATATGAAGAAGAAAACCCTGGTATGTGTGACGAACTCGCCGCGGATTACTCTAACCGTTCTTGTGAAAATGGAATCTTTATACCCTTTAAAAACAAAAAATAAAAAGTTCTCGTTCATAATTTAGTAATAAAAAATTAACAAAAACTAACAACTCCTATTCACTCATTTTTAAAAAAAGGACGAACCATGAAGCATCTTATTGCCAAAATTCTCTTACTCTTATTTGTCTTAACCTTTTTCACATCCCCTCACCTAGCACAATCGAGGAATCAAAAATTCGTTGCGGACAGAATCCTTATTAAATTCAAAAAAGAACCCAACGTAAATGTTTTGAAAAAAATGCTGACTCTTAACGGCGCTCAAAGTGCGGGCAGCGCTTCGCAATTAAAAATAAAAATTCTTAAAGTTCACCCACAAAAACTTGAAAGCACTCTTACTAAACTTCGAAAAGATTCGAACGTTGAATTTGCTGAAAAAGACTGGATTGCGGAGCCCACCCTAATTGCAGGACAACCCAACGACCCCTATTACACTGCTGGTTACGAGTGGCATCTTAGTAAAATTAATGCAGTCAATGCGTGGAGCCTCAGTACTGGATCCCAAAGCACTCCCATTGCTATTGTCGACACAGGAATCGATCTCACACATCCGGATTTGTCTTCAAAAATTATTCAAGGTTACAACGTTTATGCAAATTCAAGCGATCCAAGCGATGATCTAGGTCACGGGACAGCTGTTGCAGGAACGGCGGCTGCTCTTAGCAACAATGCTTTAGGTGTGGCTGCTGTTTCTTGGCAAAGCCCTCTTATGCCCATAAAAATTTCTGATTCTACAGGTTATGCAACATATTCGGACATGGCCAAGGGAATTACCTATGCAGCTGATCGTGGAGTTCGAGTGATTAACGTAAGCTTTGGGGGAAGAACCTCTTCTTCAACACTACAAAATGCCGTGACCTATGCATGGCAAAAAAATGCAATCGTCATTGCATCAGCCGGAAACGACAGTAGCAGTACGGTTTCTTATCCTGCAGCTTGCCAATATGCCGTGGCTGTATCGGCAACTCTTTCTGATGACACTTTTGCAAGCTTCTCAAATTACGGAAATGCCATTTCTGTTTCTGCTCCCGGAAAAGGAATTTACACAACGACAAGAGGTGGAGGCTACGGATCATGGTACGGAACCTCTTTCTCATCTCCAGTGGTTGCAGGAGTGGCGGCACTTATTCTTTCGCTTAATCCTTTTCTAACGAACGTCCAAGTTGTGGATATTCTCCAAAAAACAGCAGATGATTTAGGAACCGTTGGATACGATGTTTATTTTGGCCACGGTCGAATCAATGCTTACAGAGCCCTTCAACAAGCAAGTATCACACTGCCTCCCCCCGCAGACACCGCTGCTCCGACAGTTGCAATCACATCTCCTACAACAGGAAGCCTTGTTTCTAAAAGAACTTACATAAAAGTCTCATCAAGCGATAATATTGGCGTGACTCAAGTTAAGCTCTACATCGACGGATCGCTTGTTTACACAACAACGAGCTCAACATTTACTTATTCATGGAACACAACATACGCCGCAAAAGGAACTCATACGCTACAAGCCTTTGCATTTGATGCGGCTCAAAACAAAGGGTCATCTGCGATTGTAAGTGTTAAAAAGTAATCTCAAGATATCGAACGCTGAACCCATAAGACGACAAAACAACCAAGCAACAGAGAGACAAGTCCCAACGAAAAAGAAAACCAAAAGCTATACCCACTTTTTAAAAGGTAGGGTGTTAAAAAAAACAGGCCTAAGCCTGATAACGTAACCCACCCTACACTTTCTAAAAAAGAAGCTGTTTGCATATTTGTTTGTCCAGCGATTCGAGCCCAAGCTAAAGTCAGAAAAGTTGTTAGAGGCAAAGCTACGATAACACCAGCCGGCCCCGGATAACGAAGCGCAATAAGCGAAGATCCAACAACAATAAGAGAAGTTAGCAAAAGCTTTACAAAAAAGAATAAATTAAAATCCATATGCCTGTTTCTAATGTTAAATTTGTTTAATATGAAGAAAATTTTTTTCTTTTTAATTTTTTCTTTTTTTTTGTTCCAAGCAAAGTCTCTTGAAATGGAACCTGGACTCTGGAAAATACAAACAATCGTAGAGATTGACGGGAAGAAGTACGATCCTCAAGCCGAATACAAAAAAATGATGAGCGCTGTGCCCCCTGATCAAAGAAAAAAAGTTGAAGAGGCCCTTCAAAAATCTCTTAGCAAAGAGAATACAAGTTTACACAAAGACGGAACAAGCAAGATTTGTTACTCAAAAAAAACTCTCAAAAATCCAACTGTCCTCACACCACAAACCAATAACTGCAAGATGACCGTTCTTAAAAGCAATCCATCTAAGCTTCTAACCTCATTCGCCTGTAAGGAAGAGACAAAAGGGACGATGGAATGGACACTAATTGATCGGAAAAAATTTAAGGGTATTGTTCTAAGCAAAAACACTCAAGGAATAGAATCAAAAACAATTCAAACAGGTAAATTTATGAGTTCAAGCTGCGGGTCTCTCAAAGTTTTTAAAACCCGCTAAAAAACTTGGGGGCCTCTCCCCAAAATTAAGCAACTTTTTTTCGCGCTAAAAACTGTTCGAATTTCTTTTCAAAATCGACAGGCTTTGTGCCATCACCACGAATGACACCTGACATGTACATTTCATAGTGATTTTGACAAAAACCAAATTTATCAATTTTGCTTTTACAAGCTGTAAAGCGACAATGTGTTGGTCCAGCAGGAGCTTCTTGCTGATTATTTTGTGGATTCCCTGGTTTTTTATTTTCCGGTTTTTTACTCATAATTACCCTCTATGTGGCTGCTTTCGACAAATCCCCTTAAAAGCTGAGACCTATTCTTGGCGTAAACAGATTTTTGACACTAAATTGTGTCTCGGGGCTTCAAATTATTAAGATTTTGTAAAGTTGCGCGTAGTGCATTTTGACACCAGACACGCGATAATAAAAGTATGGGATTCGATATTCATCAGTTCATCTCAAAGAAACAAGATCTTGATGCTTTTAACAAAGCTAACTGGTCTGGATCCTTCCAAGACTACATAAACATTGTGACTGAAAATCCAAAGGTTTGTCGCAATGCTTATCAAAGAGTTTACGACATGATTCTTTCTTGGGGTGTGCAAGAAGGGGTGGACACAAAGAAAAAAATTCTTCACTACAATTTCTTTGATGATCCTATCGACAACGGAAAAGATGCTGTTTTTGGTCTCGAAATTCCTCTCATGAAGCTTGTGAATATTTTTCATAGCGCTTCTAAGGGCTATGGCCCGCAAAACAGAGTCATTCTTCTTCACGGACCTGTGGGAAGTTCTAAATCAACGATCGTTCGGATGATTAAAAAAGGTCTTGAGTTGTATTCACGACAAGAAACAGGAGCTCTTTACAGTTTTACGTGGATTAACCCTGATAAAGAAGACATTCCTGTGTTTCGTCAACTCAACGAAATAGGAGTCGACGAATTTGCAGACCCGATGAACGAAGAGCCCCTCAAGCTCATTCCCGAACATCTCAGAGCTGGATTCATTGATGAGTTTGCTCGTGGTCGCAAAGATTCAAGAATTCAGATCAACGGCGACCTGAATCCTGCTTCAAGGTTTTTCTTTGCTGAACTTATGAAGCACTACAAAGGTGATTGGAACCGAGTCATGAAGCATGTCAAAGTGCGTCGACTTGTGTTCAGTGAAAAAGATCGTGTGGGTATTGGAACTTTTCAACCCAAAGACGAAAAGAACCAAGACTCTACAGAGCTCTCGGGTGATATTAACTACCGTAAGATTGCTCTCTTTGGATCAGACTCTGACCCAAGAGCTTTCAACTTCGACGGGGAATTCAACATCGCTAACCGCGGTATCATTGAGTTCGTCGAAATTCTTAAACTCGACGTGGCTTTCTTGTACGATCTCTTAGGAGCTTCACAAGAACATAAAATCAAACCTAAAAAGTTTGCTCAAACAGATATCGACGAAGTGATCATTGGTCACACAAACGAGCCTGAGTACAAAAAGTTGCAAAATAATGAATTCATGGAAGCGTTGAGGGACCGTACAATCAAAGTCGACATTCCTTACATCACGAAGTGGAAATCAGAGACAGAAATTTACAAAAAAACATTTAACCGTGAAAAAGTTCGTGGCGTGCACATTGCGCCCCACACTCTTGAAATGGCAGCACTCTGGGCAATTCTGACTCGCTTAGAAGCTCCAAAGAAAGCAAACCTTTCTTTGCTTCAAAAAGTAAAACTTTATAACGGAAAAACTCTTCCTGGCTTCACTGAAGAAAACGTAAAAGAATTACGTAAAGAAACTCTCCGCGAGGGTATGGATGGAATTTCTCCTCGCTACGTTCATGATAAGATTTCAAATGCGCTTGTAAACGAAGCAGAAGTTGTGGGAACACTTAACCCCTTTATGGTTCTCAACGAACTCGAAGGCGGACTCAAGAATCACAGCCTCATTAGTAGCGAAGACAAGAAAAAACAATTCCGCGAATTACTCTCAGTCGTTAAGCAAGAGTACGAAGATATTGTCAAAAACGAAGTTCAACGAGCAATTAGTGCCGATGAAGAAGCCATTGCAAAACTTTGCTCTAATTACATCGACAACGTGAAAGCTCACACTCAAAAAGAAAAAGTGCGCAATTCCTATACCGGACAAGCTGAGGAACCCGACGAAAGACTCATGCGTTCGATCGAAGAGAAGATCGATATTCCTGATATTCGCAAAGACGACTTCCGTCGCGAGATCATGAACTATATTGGAGCTCTTGCTCTTGAAGGCAAAACGTTTGATTACAAAACAAACGAGCGCTTACACAAGGCCCTTGAGTTGAAGCTTTTTGAAGATCAAAAAGATTCTATCAAGCTCACCACTCTTGTTTCGAACGTGGTGGATAAAGCGACTCAGGAAAAGATCGACATCGTAAAAACTCGATTGATAAAAAACTTCGGATACGATGAAGTCTCTGCAAACGACGTGCTTCACTACGTTGCTTCCATCTTTGCTCGTGGTGACAGTAAACAAAGCCGCGGATAAACAAATAACCTTTTTTTCATGTAAAATATAAAAAAGATGTACACAGAACTTGAGAGCTTAAGGGGATTCGCTGCCCTTTTAGTATTTTTTTACCACATCCCAACTTGGAACGAATCATTAAAGTTTCAATTTATGAATAACGCGCACTTAATGGTTGATTTGTTTTTTGTTCTATCAGGATTTGTAATATTTAATGCTTATGGAGAAAAAATAAAAACAAAAAAGGATTTAATCAGATTTCAGTTTCTACGTTTTGCTAGGCTATATCCTGTTCACTTTGTGTTTTTAGTAATTTATGCAATCCTTGAATTTGCGAAATATTTAGCTACACATAATTACGGAATCGTTAATCCAAATGCTTCTAATGTACAAGTTCAACAAAATCCATTTTTACAATTCATAGAAAACTTATTTTTAATGCACGCTGTTCTACCTTATCGAAACTTAAGCTTTAACTTTCCGTCTTGGTCCATCAGTGTAGAATTTTACACTTATCTACTTTTCGCGTGTATCGTTTTTTTCTTTAATAAACGAAAAACCATAATTTTTTCATTTATTTCTGGTTGCTCAATTCTATTTTTAGTTACAAAAAACACTTTTGGCTTCAATTCATTACTCCAATGCTTTTCTGGTTTTTTCATGGGTTGCATAGTCGCTATTCTTAATAAAACCTTCAACAAAAAAATACCTATTCTAAGCCCACTTTTTTTTATCTTGGTTACCTTTTTATTCCTACAATTTAAGACACCCAATAAGTTGGATTTTATTATTTACTTTATTTCTGCGGGTCTAATTTTATCTGTTATTAAGGATTCAAGTAGCACAATTAAAAAAATTTTAAACATACGTATATTTATTTGGTTAGGAACAATTTCATACTCTTTTTACATGTCACATGCATTTTCGATATGGATAATCAATCAATCAATACGGTTTATTCTAAAAAAAAAAGAAGCTATCATAAATGGGAGAAGCTGGCCTCAATTATCTGTCTTAGAAACAGTATCGGCTTATGTGATTCAACTAATTTTTGCATTATTCATAAGTTACCTTGTCCACGTATATATTGAAAAACCATTTAGAGAAAAATCCCGTAAATATGCATCAGATTGTTTAAACTAAATAAGCTAGAACTAACACAATAGGCACCTGAACCTTA
>JBILWH010000050.1:0-7189 GCA_044370015.1 Bdellovibrionota bacterium
ATGAGAGCATCATAGTTTTCACCTTTTTCGTGTAAATAAAGAATTCTCTCTGCAGCATCTACACCACGCTCTGTGTTTCCGAAACGACTGATGATCGCTCGAAGAGTGCTCATTGATTGATCCTTTGATCCCGACTCAAATGCTTGGTTTGCACTTGCGTACATCAAGTCACCTGCACGTTTATCATTTGGATAGCGAGAAACAAAATCGTTTGTTACCTCTAAGAGATCTTCATTATATTTTTTGTCACTCTTTGCCGCTTCTCTAAAACAAAGAATCCTATTAAAGGCTGCAATCGTTTCATATTTACCAGCGCCTACCTTTAGATACTCAGCCGCCGATTCAATATATTCACCCGCCTCATAAAGAAGATCCGAAAAATAATAACGCATTTCATGAACATTCTCCGCTGTATCTGGGTTCTTTGAAGGAACAAAAGCAAGATAAGTCACGTATAGGGGCTTTACCCTTTTTAACTGTGTAGGATTATTTTTCTTTTGTGCTGATTGGTGAAAATTCTTAGCGTCTCTTCGAACAATGGCAACAAGATCGTCCACCATTTGCTTCTCTGTGTTTGAATCAAGTTTTTGAGCCTTTAACCAAGCTGAACCTGCACCATAATCGCGTAAAAGGTCGGCTAACTTTTGAGCATAAAGCTCAAGATTACCAGATTTCTTCGCATTCTCTGATCGATCGATTGAAAGATCTCTAGCAAAGCTAGCAGTCGGAGATTTTGAAAGAAGTTTGCCGTAAAAAAACTCAGCGATTTTGTAGTGACCACGATCTTTTGCAACCTGGGCTGCCGTTAACTCAAACTTCTCTAGAAGTTCTTTATTTCGAACGCTTTCTCTAAAATAATTCCATCCATCATTGTATTGGCCTGACAATGCAAAAGCAGAAGCAAGATCTGAATAAGCTTCACGAACAAAGCTTAGGTTTTGAGAACTCTTATCATTTTTCGAGAGCTCAACCGTCTTCAAAAAAGCGAGCGTTGCTTTTTTGTAATCTTGTTGATTGCTGTAGCACCATGCCGCACGGTAAGTTGAATAGGCTTTCAAGCGAGCAATTTCAGAGCTTTTTGATGCAGCAACATCAAGGTAGAGAGGCAAGGCTTTTTTGAATTGGCTTGATTCAAAATATGCGTCCGCAAGAGAAAGCTTTGCAAGTGCAGCTTTTTCACTTTGAGGAAATTTCTTAGTTAACTCTTCAAAGTATTTGATCGCCTCTTTAGACTCACCTAAATCGTTGTAAGTTGTTGCAAGATAAAAAAGAACCTCATCTCGTTCAATCATGTATGATTTACCAGATTCTGAGTTACGACTTGCTTGTTCTAGTTCGTTATAAAGAAGCAAAGATTTTTTTCGAAAAGCATTAGCTTTAGGAGTTTTCAAAACAGGACGAACTTTTCGTCCTCGTTCAGCAGACGAAAGACCATTCCATTCTTCGACTGCTTTTGCCCAACTTTCTGATTCTCTAAAAGCAATCATTCGAGCGCGATCGTAGTAGAGCTCAGCAAGTCGCATTTTCAACTCACCAATTCTTTTTTGCTGCGTCTCACGCTTAATAAGCTTTTGAATTTGATCAACGAGCTCCTCAGTCTTTTCATCGACTTTACGCAGACGCGCGCCTTCAAGCAGAAGGTCGTTTTGATTAAACCGAGGAACTTCCCTCATTGTTACTTTTTGCGTGATTCGAATACGATCAAGGTCAATAACCTTTTCTCCTTGAACACCCGCATCAATTTTTTTTGATTTGCCAACGGCTTTCCAGTTGATCTCAAGAGCGGAGACCTGAAGTGAGTAAAAACTTCCTAAAACAAAACTGCTTCCAAACAAGAATCCCTTTATATGCCGTTGTAATTTCACCGCGCCCCCTCCTCACACACATCAGTTGTTGCAAAAGCGTATCCGCCTGTTTCATCTCTCCAGAACTCACCTTCAAAGGGCCAAAACTCATAACCCCTTTGAAGTTCTTTTTTAAAGTCGATGGACTTGTTAACGGGCCCCGCTGCTCGAATCAATCGATCACGAATTTTTGTGTTGATCTCAAGATCTGCAGCAAGAGCGCCTTCGAGACTTTCTTTTGCATCACTTCTCATTTTCTCAACAGAGGCTTGAGAATATTTTGCAAGTTTTGAGAGGTAAACTTCTTCCATTCGATCAAAAACCTTTAAATGAACTCCGCGAATTCCCTGAAGCTCACGTGATCGAAAATCACCATCAATTTTTCTTCGCTCAAAACGTAGTTTTTCAATTGAGCTTGAAACAGTTGCCACATAAGGCTGAGACGCAATACCATCCCACACTCTATCCAAAGAAGACGTTTCTTCTTTCATGACTTTTCCAGCAAATGATTTCAACTGCTTGTAAAAAGAAGCAGGGTTCCCAGTAGCAGAAGAAACTGTTGCAAAAGCAGAGTTTAAATTTCCATACTCTTCTTTTAATTTCTTCAAGGCTCTGCCTGCCATTTCGTAATGACAAAGTTGAAATAAAACAATCGCCTGGAGAAGATGTTTTTCGGGATTAAATTTTCCTGCCAAGAAAGGACTTCGCAAGTTCATCAACTGCCCCAAAGACAAATTATAATCTTCTTTATGAAATGCAGACCATGCCCCTACAAGTTGACCACGATACCAAGCAGGTGAGGCACGAGTTACAAACTTTAACTCATCTAAAGCCTCGCTGTATTTTTTTACTTCAAAAAGTACCAAAGCTCTCTGCAACCGAATCTCTGAAAGATCCACGCCTGCTGTTTGAGAAAAATTACCACTTAGTACCTCAAGGGCATCTCGATAATTTCCACTTGCACTTGAAATAGCGCTCGCAAGAACAATGGCTTTAGATTTAAAAACAGAGGGTTCGAGATTTAAAATACTTTGAGGAGAAGGAAGCAAAGAGCGAGCTTTATTAAGATCACCCGCGAGCAAAGCTTCTTGAGAAAGAGCAAGGCGCATTCCCATGCTTTCTCCTGAAACTCCCTGAATAAGTCTCGATTCACCTAAAACAAAAGAAAGCACTCCAATCTTACTTAAAGTTTCTAAATTAGGTCGAGATCGATAGTTTGCAACATGCTCAATAAGCGCTGCATGATCGTAACCCATTCGTTCAAAAATCAATGCCCGTAAAGCGCGAGCGTTTGGATCGTTAGAAGATCCAAGCATACTCAAGGCTTGATCAAACTTTTTATCTTCAATTAAAACTCGAATGGACTCACTCGCGACTCCCATGGGACGAGTGGTTCTTCTCATAGCTGGTTTTTGAACATTATCTATCGTAGAAGCTTTAGTTTTTTTTGTACGAGCTGCGTGGGAAACGTTCAAAGAAGCCCCAACAGAAACGGCCATCATTAAAAAATTTATTTTTTTCATAATTCAGGTGCTCCTAAAAGAATCCCCGCTCCTAAAACGACATTAAAGCGATTACCAACACCGCTCTTGATATCAGCGTAATCTCTCAACTCAAATTTAAGAGTTGACCGACGATTCATAAAAACGCGTGCGCCAATACCACCCATGATTGTAGGTGCTGAACCCACTTCAAACTGCGTCACGCCTCCACCTGCAAACAAATATCCCTCAAAGTTATAAATGTTTTCTGCTGTGGCCGCTTTTCCACGAAAAGGAGCCCACTGCAAAGCGCTACCCAAAGTCATAACAGGTTCCACGCGCTCAATTTCGAGTGCCGTGTTATTTTTAAAATTACGAGAAAAACCTGTTTCTAAATTCGTAAAGAAATTGAGATGGAGAGCCTCAATCGCAAAACTTTCACTCAAATGATAAAGATAACCAAATCCCATTGATAACTGGCGACGAAAGCTATCACCAGGTTGAATTCCAAGAGTGAAAGGCATGATCTCATGACGGCTTTTTTTGAAAATATATTGGTGCTTTACCACAAAAATGTGATTCAAAGGTATGGACTTAGGGCCATTGATCAATTCATCGATATCACTCGAAACTTTTTGATCTGCAGCTTTTACCTTAACTGCTTTAACTTCTGAACGAAAAGAAAAGTCTTGATCATCTCGATTGTCAGCGGAAGAGTCAGTGCTACTTTCTGAAAAAGATTGCTTCGTCTCATTTAAAACTTCTTCTTCAATGTAAGGAGTTGAGGATCTTGATCCCTTAGCTCCACTTAAAACTTCACCTTCAAGCTCTTCTAAACTTTGTTGTGCAAAAAGCGGTGTGGCTAAAATAAATGCAAGCATAAACGCGAACGCATTTTCCTTGCTAAGACCTTGACGATAAATCATGCACTCCCCCCAATATAAAATTTACCTTAGCTTCGGGAATTCAGGCACTTAGTAAGAACGAAACTATAGCCCGAGGAGCTGTGCGTCAGGCGGTAAATTGACGAAGTCGCTTGAGAACTTTTTCTTTTCCAAGGGCTCCCACAACAATCGCCATGTCAGGACTTTGCAAGTTACCCGTCAATAAAACTCGCACGGCTTTTGCAACTTGAGGCATTTTGAGTGAATACTGAGCCGCTACAGATTTAAAAATTTCCACAGCCCCTTCTGGATTCCATGTTTGTTTTTCAAACTCAGAAACAACAGAAGCAATCCACTCTTTAGAAGTTTCTTTTAAGATTTTTTCTTGGCAATGAGGATCTATACTTACATCATCCAAATACCAAGAAAGAAGCCCCTTCACGTCTTTTGCTTTATGGGCTGAGCGCTGAACAGTTTCGAGTAATTTTCTTGATTGTTCTGCTTCTAACATGAAGTGAAGATCAAGCGCAGCACTTTGCTTGATGAACTCAACAAAATCTTGTGGAGTTTTCTGCTTTAAATATTCTCCATTGATCCAATTTAATTTTTGCACATCAAACACAGACGGAGACTTTCCACAGGCTTCTAAAGAAAAAAGTCGCTTGAGTTCTTCATCGTTAAACAATTCTTGATCTCCGTGACTCCAACCCAAACGAATCAAAGCATTGCGAAGAGCCTCGGGCAGAAAACCTTCATCCGCATACATGTAAACACTCACAGCCCCATGACGTTTGCTTAGCTTTGCTTTGTCAGGCCCCAAGATCATCGGACAATGTGCATACTGCGGAGGAGTTCCCCCAAGAGCTTTGATCATGAGTAACTGCTTAGGAGTATTATTCAAATGATCATCCCCGCGAATCACATTTGTAATCTTCATATCCAAATCATCCACAACAACACTTAGCTGATACGTGGGAGTTCCATCACTTCGGAGAATAATCAAATCATCCCCTTCAGAATTTTCAAAAGTTACATCTCCTAAAATTCCATCTTGAACAATCGTCTGTCCAACGTCGGGATAACGAAAACGTAGAGCAAAAGGCTTTCCTTCTTCACTCGGTCCTGGCTTTCGATCACGCCACGGACTGCGAATGCGTGGCTGACCTGTTTTAGCCTGAGCCTCAGCCCGCATTTTTTCTAATTCCTCCGTTGTGAGGTAACATTTGTAGGCATTGCCTGTGCTTAAAAGTTTCTGAGCAGCTGCACGATATTGCTCTTGTCGCTCACTTTGTTTGTAAGGGCCCTCATCCCAGTTAACTCCTAACCATTTAAGTGACTTTAAAATTTCATCTTCATATTCTTTTTTGCTTCGAGCGAAATCCGTGTCTTCAATTCGCAAAACAAAAGATCCACCATATCGTTTGGCATAATAATAACTAAAAAGTGCAGTGCGAGCTCCACCCACATGTAAATGACCCGTTGGAGAAGGAGCAAAACGCGTTTTAACCATTGCTCAAAGATAGCTGCGCATGAAAAATACTTCAATAAGCTTCTCTTCAAGGAGTTTCGATAACGATAGCCATTCCTTGTCCACCACCGATGCACGCACTTGCGACTCCCATTCCTCCGCCTAATGACTGCAGAGAGAGTGCAAGGGTTCCTGTCAAACGAGCACCAGAGGCAGCGAGAGGATGTCCCACGGCAATGGCTCCCCCGTGAATATTTGTTTTTTTGCGATCAAGACCCAACTCTTTTTCGACAGCAAGATATTGAGCAGCAAAGGCTTCATTCACTTCAACCAGCTTGTAATCCTTGTGACTTTTAATACGAGAATCATTTAAGCGAGCGGTTGCTTTGAGAATGGCGCCCACAGGGCCCATTCCCATTTCTTCGGGCAAACAACCCACCGCTGCCCACGATTTGATCTTTGCAAGGATAGGAAGCCCCTGATTCCTTGCCCACTCTTCTTCAGCCACAAGAAGAGCAGCCGCTCCATCACAAATACCACTTGCGGTTCCCGCAGTGACCAATCCATCTTTTTTAAAGAGTGAAGGTAGTTTAGCAAGCCCCTCAAGCGTTGATTGAGCGCGAGGATGTTCATCATTTTCAAAAACAATCGTCCCTTTTTTATTTGCAAATTCGAGAGGAACAATTTCCTTTTTCAAATAAAAAGACTGACTTGCCTCTTGATATCTTTTTTGAGTTTCAAGGGAGTATTCATCTACCTCTTGTCGAGAAATTTTGTACTTTTCTCCCACTCTTTCCGCCGTCATCGCCATGGGCATCTTGACATGCATGTCTGTTAAACTTGCATTCAAATAATCTTCTAGCTCTCCGTGACCTAAGCGATAACCAAATCGAGCCCCTCTCAAAACAAAAGGAGTCTGACTCATGGATTCTGTTCCCCCCACAAGCACACATTTCGCATCTTCGTTTAAGATTTGATAGACCCCCTGAACAATTGCTTCAAAACCCGAACCACAAAGTCGATTCACGGTGAGCGCAGGTTTATCAATCTTTACCCCCACCCTTAAACCTACATGACGAGCAAGATAAATAGCGTCTTTAGAACTCTGACAAACGTTTCCCCAAATAACAGCATCAATTTTTTCAGGTGAAACTCGTGAATCTACGAGCACTCCTTGCGAAGCTTTTTCTGCAAGATCCGTAGCAGAAAGCTGAGCAAGACCGCCGCCAAAAGCTCCAAAAGCAGTTCTCTTATAGGATACAATCACAGCTGTTTTCATTTATTCAAACTCCTTAGTTTTTTAAAAACATTTTTGCTTGGTTGTTATAAAAGCCTCAGGGTGATCGCTCTTAACAGACTTTAGCCACTTTAGAGCTTTTTCTTTTGTTGGATAAGGTCCCTTGAAAACTCGAACCCAAATTTTATCTTTTATTTGAACCTTACAAAATTTTACATTTTCATCTTCGAAAGCTTTGACTGTTTCAATCTTGAGGTCCTCAAGAGAGATCGCCT
>JBILWH010000051.1:0-7129 GCA_044370015.1 Bdellovibrionota bacterium
CGCTCCCTGGATTTGTTGGTTTCGACATAGCCTCCGCTTGCTGAACAATAAGTGTCAGAATTGTTGATAATATATAAAATTTGACTTTCATCTCCCCCTCCTAAGTTTGTGAACCAGTCACATTCAGGAGTTCGGACGAGGGATGAAAATTCTTTACATAAATTTAACAATCAAAATTTGATTGTGTTTGAAAACAAAAACAAAGAACAAAAAATCGTCAAAAAACATGCGTAAATTTCATTAGGAAAAAAGAAAAAGACAAAAGCAAATTCGCTTGATGAATGCCTTCTGCGTGATAGCCTGCCGGAGTTCAATTATGAAATTGCGAGACTTTTCTTTATTACTGATCGGAATCCTCATAACAGGGATCGTTGTGGTGACTGCTAAACCCCACAACGATTACACTCAGATGTACCTTCGAGCTCTTAAGCTCTTCACTACTGGCGAGTGGACCCACTATGGAAACCTGTCGAGTGGAATTGTTAAATATATACCTGGCACTCTTCTAACTTTTTTAACAGTAGCTCCGATGTGGATTTACAAGTCTCTTTACGCGCCCAATGTTTTAATTTTTTTACTAAACCTTTTAGCACTCTATCTTTTTGCAAATGTTCTCAAAGGTTCTTATAAAAAAGAGTTTGAATGGACTCCACTTTTGATAATTTTTTGGATAAACCCATGGCGTTTAGCTGAATCTGTCTTGTGGAATCCGGCCTATCTTCCGTTTCTTTCTATTTTGCATCTTTGGGCAAGCTTTAAATTACGCAAAGAAAAAAGTTTTATGCATTCTTGCATTCTTGTTCTTTGCGTTGGTTTTGCTTTTCAAATTCACCTCTCAGCAATGATCTTATTGATTTTGAGCGGGCTCCTTTTTTTGAGAAAAGAAATCAAAGTATCTTTTGGAGGAATAATCCTCGGGTGCTTTCTTGTTTTACTCAGCTTAGTTCCTTATGCTTTAACCGCTCTTGAACATCCCGAAATCTACAGAGAATTACCTGGTCAATCTTCAGACTATAACAAGAACCATTTCTTTTTAAGAAATTTGATATTTGTTTACCCTCTTTTAAAAACTTTTGGGTATTGGATTCGCTTTCCAAGCATTTATATAGGAAGAAAACCCTTTACAGAATTAAAAATGTCTTGGATTGAGCCGACTGGCATCTCAGGAAAGCTTCTCGAATATCCTTATAAAATCAGTTTAGCGATAGGATTTATTCTCACGACTGTCATAACTCTTTGGGCTTTTTTATCTTACCTAGAGCAAGGAAAGGTTATTCTTAAAAAATTTAACATCCCCGCACTTAACTCTATTGCTTCTGAAAAAATCCAAGAGGCTTCATGGCTTCGCAGATACTTTGGTCTTTCATTTTTGGCTAGCCTCCTTTCAACTGCAATTTCCCCTGTAGAACTTAACTATTGGCAACTCTTACCTTGCTTTCCTCTAGCGCTCATCGCTCTTTATGATTTGTATATTGGAAAGAGGCATCCCAAAATCAAACTTTATTTTAAGTATTTAAGCATTATGTTTATGTTGCATGGATTTTTTACAGCTTTGGAATCTGAGCTTCATAATTATCGCTTTAGTTTTAGCAGCGAAATGCAGCGCATATTGTCAGAATCTTTTCCCAAATTCTTTAATTAAGAAAAACTTAAGTTTTTGTTCGTAGATCCTCACTAAAATAACTCCTGTGACTGGTAACATGTGGGGGGAATAGATGAGTAACTCTTTGAAAAAAAATTTAGTTTGCCTATTAATCTTGTTCTTTGGATTGACTGCGCACCTTGAACAAGCCCAGGCATGGGGAAGTCTTGGTCACCGAACTGTCGCAACAATTGCTTCAAAAATTGTTCGAAAAAACGGTGCCTTCTGGAGATCAAACGCAAGCAACATGGGCAAGCTTACAAATGTCCCCGATCAATACTGGAAAAGTGGCCCCGGTGCTTTTATCGAAAAACCCACGCATTGGTTTGAAATAGACGCCTACATTAAAAACTCTAACCAATTTCAAAATTTTCCAAGAATTTTTTCTGAAGCAACCCGCAAATATAGCGAAAAGACAGTTCTCTCAAATGGAACTGCAACTTGGAGAATCAATCAATTTTATGAAGCTTCCGTGGCAGCACTTAAAAGAAAAAATTTCCTTAAAGGGCTGCAAATGGCCGGTGTTATGTCTCACTACGTGGGAGATATCTCGCAACCTCTTCACGTTTCACAAAATTACGACGGAAAACAAACAGACAACCCTGGAATTCATAAATTTTTTGAAACAATCAATCTTGAAAATACCGACACAGAAGAATTAATTGCGGACGTTAGCGATCAAGCAAAAGTTCTTCTTGCTAGCCCCCTCTTTGAAAAGCTTCATTCGCTTAGCCCTTTAGATTTTGCATTTGAAGAAATTACACGAGCTTATAACGAACACAAAACACTTATTTCTACAGATCTCAATCTTGGGAGAGGCGCAAAAGGCTCTGCGGCTTTGTTAAAAATTGCCAAACGAAGAATGGCTGATGGAGCGGCTTCTCTCGCAGTGCTTCTTGAAAAGATTTCTGATGAAGCAGAGCTCACAAACGACGACGGCGGTAGCCTTGATATTCAAATTCCAAAATGGATTGCCCCCGAATACAAAGCAAAAGCACCAAAGAGTTTTTACGTCGCTTCTCCTACTGAGGAGCTCATAAAAGATCTCTATGGTGCTTCAGACTGCGATCAATAACTTAATTTAAACTCCAAAGTTTGCATTCAAAGATAACTGCAAATTATTTCGAGGAAAATTCATTTGTGGATATCTAATTGCAGGTAACGTCTGATTAAAGTTTGGAGGAATCACTCCTGGGCGAAATCCACCCACACAACCCGTTGGACATCCTCCATTCATGAAGGGAGGCATAACCATTGGAGGACGAGGAAGCACTTGAGGAAATGGTCGAATCATTTGAGGATGCATCATTGGAGCCTGCATCATTGGAGGAGCAAAAAACGGAGGCCGCTGCGCCATCATGGGTGGCATCATGGGCTGAAAGAATCTTTGCTGAGGAATCATTTGTGGTTGAGGCATCATCATCGGAGCTTGCATAAAGGGCTGAGGCATCATGGGTTGAGACATCATGGGTTGAGCGATCACAAATTGATCAACCACATTTTCCGAGCAAGGCCGAGAAGATTTTCTTTTTCCGATATACGTATGTGCATATTCATTTTGAAATTCAGATTTTTCTGAGTGAGCTCTTGCACTTGCTAATCTAGAAGTACTGGAATTTCTTTCATCATCAGATGACCTTGATTTGAAACGAATCGTATTAACCTGTCCATAATCTGCCCACGATAAAACACTTCGTGATTTATCAAGAACTCGAGTTTGAACAGAAACAACGAAACGTCTTGTCTTATAATCAGGTAAGCGAAACTTAGCTTGAATACGAGAAGAATCATCTTCCATTAACTCTTCAAAAGAAACACATCCACCAAGAGCGTCACAAGTTTTGCCGCGTGACTTTACTAAACAAGCTCGCCCAGCACCTGTAAGATCAGAAATTCTAAATCCAACACGAACATCTGTGAGTGCTGAAGGCCTTACTGCCTCAACGGCCAGATGTTGACTACATACGACAGGGATTGTTCCAAAAAGAGTAACCTCACCTTTTGTGTCGTCTATGTTAATTTTTAAATCACGAATATCAGTTTTCAGTTCGTCGATACTGAAAACTGATGCTTGATTGGCTGAGAACTCACCCATACCGGCAAAAAGATCAAGCTCAGGACGAGAAGCAGATCGAAGCTCTGGGTCCATTGTGTCTATATATTCCGAATCCAAATCGCTATACAAATTTCGATCAGGGGTGTGCTGATTTCTTGAGGCAGCAACTTTTGCCTCTAAGTTTTGCACAACAAAAAAGCACGTAAAAAGGGTTAATAGGGAAAGGGTTTTATTCATAAATATCTTTTTCATAGCTCTTATTATCTCCTATGAAAAAGCCTCTATGTGCATGATTTTTAAGGTTTTTACTGTACACAATATTCACACCCCAATGCCGTTTTTTGTCACTCAGAGAAAAGCCAAAGATGAATTAAACGGGTCGTGAAAATGAATTTACATTTAAAGCCAATGTGGCCGACGCAAAGGAGCAAGTCCGAGCTCAAAACGCTTCAAAAGTTTTTGATAGCGACTTTCTGAACAATTTATTTTTTTATGAGGTAGCTCGATCAAATAATTTTCAACGCTCCAAAGATTTCTTTTTGAATATCTCCAGTCAGCTTGCACCTCATGAAAGCTTGCAATTCCATATCCCGTCACACGCCCTGTCCCATCCACATAGGGATCTATATAAGAAGCGGCCAAAGCCTTGAGCGATTTAAAAACAGGCCTTCTTCCCTCTAGGCCCGCATCACGAGATCGAGCCACTGAGCCCCATCCTGATTTTTCTTTATACAAAAAAAGAACATGATCCAACCCGTCCTGGCTTTCTAAACTCATCACCATCGGAGGATAATGAGCATGCTCTAAGATTGCCGCCGCTATAAAACTTGCCTCTAAACAATGAACTTTATTTGCCTCTAAAGCGGCGTAAGCTGAGCGCACAGTTTCTCCATTTTCTTCACTATTATAAGGAATAGATTGCAAAAACTTTTGCACTCTAAGAGGGTTAGGATACTTTTGGCAAAGTTTAGAAAAGAGATCTCGATCTATCTTCACTCTTTTATTTTATTAAACTTACAAGAAAGCTTCGTGATGGGAACTTGTCAGAGAGGCGTAAATTATTTGTTTTTTATCAAATCGCAATGAGCATAAACCACATTTCGAGTAACCGGAGCACGAAACGACAAATTTGCGACTGTCCGTCGTACTTGAAGATCTACCTTTGGAAGGCGGTATTCAAATATTTTATGGCAATCCAAGCACTGCACATGATCGTGCTCTACTTCGCGATTAAGCTCGTAAAAGGTAATTCCCTTAGAATTTGTAAAAGCCTCAGTTAAAATTTCTGCTTCCAAAAAAAGAGCGACACTTCGGTAAATAGTTGCAAACCCAATCTCAGAAAATTCCTCGCGAACTGTGCCCACCATGCCTTGGATGGAAAAATGTTTTTTTTGCTTGAAAACAATTTCCAAAATTTTATCGCGAGTTTCTGAGGCGTTGAGTTTGTTTTCGGCAGCAAACTTTTCAAGGCGTTCACGGTTTTTTTGAAGAATAAGCTCGTTTGTATCCCCACAAGTTAATTCACTCACAGACTCTCTTCCACAAGGGAGAAGGCTCGAGGAAACCTTCAGGGGTGCTTTACGAGGCATTGAACAATCTATGATACAGCTTAAGTTTTAAAGCAAGAAAAATGAAAACCCTTATCAATTTTGAGTTTTTTCATTTGACCCTTCTCACTGCTGTATTAATCATAAAGCTCACTCATGAACTCTTCCCCCAAAACACGTTCCCTCTTAGACCTTAAGGTAAATGAGGAAGGTCAAATTTTTTCTTTTAGCTCGCAACTTTCTCACGACTATGCAATGAGACTCAGAGAACTCGGCTTTCGAGAGGGTGAATTTGTAAAGTGTTTAAAAACCCCCCCCATGGGTGCGCCACGAATCTTTGAAATATGTGGCTCAGTGTTTTCAATGGAAACCGAAATTGCTCAAAAAATTAAACTGATCAATCCCGATAACGAACAGAAAAACAAATAAAAAAGGGAATTTTGTGGAAAACGTTCTCATTCTTGGCAACCCTAACTCTGGCAAAACACTGCTCTTCAACAGGCTTACGGGACTTAAGCAAAAAGTTGCAAACTTTCCGGGAGTGACCGTTGAAATTTTAAGTGCCGAAGCAGATGGATTAATTTTTCAAGATTTTCCTGGAACATATTCACTCAAAGCTCTCACAATAGATGAAAAAGTAGCGATCGAAGGTTTTACAAAAGCCATTACAGATCCACAAACTCGCGCCATTATCTGTGTTCTTGATGCCACAAGGCTAGAGCGCAGTCTTTATCTGTTACTTCAGCTCATTGAAGTTTCAAAAAAATATAACTGTCCCGTTATTGCCGCTGTGAACGTGATCGATGAAATTATTACAAAAAATATAAAGATGGACCTCGAGGGGCTGAGCAACGCAATCAATTGCCCCGTTATAGGTATCTCTGCCAAAAAAAGAAAAGGTCTCAAAGAATTAAAAAACCTTTGTCTCTCTCTTGATAAGAGAAAAATCTCTAGTGATTTGAAATTAAAAAATCTGGAACTCAATTCGCTCAACACTAAAGAAGAAATCTTAAAACTCAAAGCACAAGCGCATGAACTCTCAAAAAAGTTTGGTCCTCAAAACGATGTTCTTTTAAAAAGCCAACATCGCTTAGATGATTTTTTTCTCTCTTCTTGGGCGGGCGCACTTGTTTTTGCAGCGCTGATGCTTTTTCTTTTTCAATCAATTTTTACGTGGGCCGCTCCCTTCATGGAGGGTATAAACGATTTTCTCGATGTCAGCGGTCAATGGGTTGCGACTCATGTTTCAAATGAAATACTTTCTGATTTCATAAAAGACGCGCTTTTTGCAGGACTGGGATCTTTTTTAGTTTTTGCTCCTCAGATCTTTATTCTTTTCATTGTGATTGGACTCTTAGAAGACTCAGGGTATCTTGCTCGAGCTGCAGTTATTCTTCACAAACCACTCAGTTTATTTGGCCTATCAGGAAGAAGTTTTGTGACGATGCTCTCTGGGCACGCCTGCGCTATTCCCGCAATTATGTCTGCCCGAACAATTGAATCGCCCCGCAAGAGATTACTCACAATTATTGCCACTCCTTTCATGTCTTGCTCAGCAAGGCTTCCTGTTTACGCTATGCTTGTAGGAGGCTTTGTTCCGGCGACCACGATTCTCTGGGGAACGGTAGGATTGCAAGGTTTTGCTTTTTTCATGCTCTTTGCAATTGGAATTGTAATGGGTCTCATTGTTAGCGCCATCTTAGATAAAACACTTTCCAAAAAAACAGCTCAGCTAGGCGATGCTCCTTTTGTGATTGAACTTCCACCCTATCGCATGCCCAACTGGCGCCCGATCGTTATGCACGCTCTGAACAGAACTTTTGGATTTGTGCAAAACGCAGGCTTTATGATTTTTAGTGTGACGGTAGTGATTTGGTTTTTGGG
>JBILWH010000052.1:0-7091 GCA_044370015.1 Bdellovibrionota bacterium
GTCTGGAATGAAGGCTAAAGAGCTAGGTGCTCTTTATTTATGTGATCGACCCTCTAGTCACATTCGAAATCAAAGTGAAATCATAAAAGAAGAATTATCTATATGGAATATAAAATCGTTACCAATAAATTCAGTTGATCCTCGGTCTGTTTTTGTAGAGGAGAAAGAATATGAGTTAGCAGATTTTGTCGTTGTTCCATCTGAATACTCAAAAAAAAGTTTTATCGAAAAAGGAGTGTCGAAGGATAAGGTTATTAAAATAGCTTTGGGTTCAAGTTGGTTACGCTTTAAAAAAATTTCAGATCCAGATTCAGAAATCTTTACAGCATTATTTGTCGGTCAAGTTTCACTTAGAAAGGGGTTCCTTTACTTACTAGAGGCTTTTAATAAACTTAAAATTCAAAAAAAACGTCTTGTAGTTGTTGGGGCTTTAAGCGCAGATGTAAAAAAAATAATAAAAGAAAAAAAAATTGATCTTTCTCAAGTTGAGTTTCACCACTTTATCGCCAATGCGGAACTTTATAAATTTTACAATCAAGCGCATGTCTTTGTTTTACCGAGCATAGAAGATGGTTTTGGAATGGTTATGGCAGAGGCTTTGGCCTGTGGTTGTCCTGTGATTGCAACTGAAAATACAGGCGCAAGGGATTTATTTGAAAATGAAAAAGAAGGTTTCATTGTTCCTATCAGAAATGTGAATATTTTGGTCGAAAAAATGCAGCAGCTTTATGAAGATAAAGCTTTGAGAGCGAAAATGTCTGATGCCGCTCAAGAAAAAATCAAGTCTATAGGCGGTTGGGATACTTACGGAAAAAATTATTACGAATTTTTAAAAGCAAATTTAAAAAACAAATAAAGCAATTGATTTTGCTAATGATTTCTTGCGCTTAGTTGTCTGTTCATTTTATTCGATTGACTCACGGACACAACGCGCCGCAAGGTGGATCGCTTTCTTTGTTCTCGAGTGCCTCTTTTAGTGGCATTTGATTTGCTGGGAAAGGGTTGAGGATTTCGTACTTACTTTCTTCAGCTTGAGACTTAGGGCAGGTGGCTTTAGTTTGTTGAAAACGGGATTTCTTAAATTAAGGAGAAATAAAAAATTATGAACGCAAGTAAAGACGCTATGAAGGACCCTGGAAAAGATTCTAAAGTTGCTGATCCACGTCAGTCTGAAAGACAAAAGGCTCTCGAGTTAGCTTTATCGACTATTCAAAAACAATTCGGCAAAGGTGCCATCATGAAACTCGGCACGGAAGAGTCTCTCGCAGAAGGAATTCCAGTTTTCTCAACAGGGTCTCTTGGAATCGATATCGCTTTAGGAATTGGTGGAATTCCCAAGGGAAGAATCATCGAAATTTTTGGACCTGAATCTTCAGGTAAGACTACGTTCTGTTTGCAAGCTGCAGCTGAATGTCAAAAGCGTGGAGGTGTGGTTGCTTTCATCGATGCCGAGCATGCTTTGGATGTAACGTATGCCCGAAAACTTGGATTAAAAATAGAAGATGTGATTATTTCTCAACCAGATACGGGTGAGCAGGCGCTTGAAATTACCGATATGCTTGTTCGCTCAGGAAGCGTTGATTTTATTGTAGTCGATTCCGTTGCGGCTCTTGTTCCTCGTGCTGAAATCGAGGGTGAAATGGGTGATTCGCACATGGGTCTTCAGGCGCGACTCATGAGTCAAGCATTGCGTAAGCTCACAGGTTCTATCAACCGTAGTCATTGTACAGTTGCTTTTATTAACCAACTTCGTATGAAGATTGGTGTGATGTTTGGAAATCCAGAAACCACAACAGGTGGAAATGCTTTGAAGTTTTATTCTTCTATTCGTTTGGATATTCGGAGAATTTCTGCTCTCAAAGAAGGAGAGGAAGTTGTGGGTTCTCGTATACGGGTGAAGGTTGTAAAAAACAAACTCGCAGCTCCGTTTAAACAAGCTGAATTCGATGTCATGCACGGTGAAGGTGTAAATAGATGGGGTGAGTTGGTAGATCTTGGCTCCGCTAAAAACGTAGTTGATAAGAGTGGCGCTTGGTATAGTTACAAAGGAGAGCGCATCGGGCAAGGACGCGATTCAGCAATCCAATTTTTAAAAGATAATCCAGCTTTAGCTGAAGATATTCGGAAAGAAGTTTTTGTAGCTTACGGGATGAGAGTTCCGGGTGGAAGCCTCAAAGCACCTCAGGCGGAAGCTTTTGGAGCATCTGCAAAAACTGATTCAAAAGCGGATGGAAAAACAGAAGCGAAAGCAGCTTCAGCTCCAATCGCAAATAAAGGAAAAGCAGGTCACGCGTAATTTTTATGGGCGGAGAGGAACTTCGAACACTCGTGTTGTTTGCTCCGCCTTTTATTTTAAGCTTGAGCGTTCACGAATGGGCGCATGCTTGGACGGCAAATAAATTAGGCGATCCGACTCCTAAGCTTTTAGGAAGACTGACGTTGGATCCCATGGCTCATATCAGTTGGTTGGGCACTGTTTTGTTTCCAGCCATTGCGATCATGACGGGTGCTCCCCTTTTTGGTTGGGCAAAGCCCGTCATGATCAACACTCGATTTTTTAAAAAACCTCGACGAGATCATGCTTTGGTTGCCGCAGCCGGGCCGCTTTCTAATATTATTTTAGCAATTTTTCTTGCAATCTTATTTGGTCAGCTTACAAAGTATCTTAATCCAATAGCTACTGGAGAGGCTTCGCTTTCGAAGGCGAGCTTGGAGATGATTTTGAACGCCCTACAATTAAATGTCTTTTTATTTTTATTTAACTTAATCCCGCTTCCCCCTTTGGATGGATCAAGTATTTTAATGGGTCTTTTACCTCGACGTATGGCTTTGAGGTTTGAGCGTTTTGCAAGTTCAGAGATGGCCTTTTGGTTTTTTCTTCTGATGTTGGCTACGGGTCTTTTCCGGGTCATTAGTCTTCCCGCATTTTTCATCATTCAAACACTGAAGAGTTTATTTTTTTAAATATATTTTTGGTTCAGCGGACACTCCAGAGAAATTGTGATTCTTTTTTTCGAATCAGAAAATCACGAGGCTCAATTCCCAAATCCATATCAGCTGGATAAACTTTTAGGCCGAAAGCTTTGTTGAAAAGTCTTTTTTTGAGTTCAAGTTCCTTGTCTTTTAGCTCTTCTGTTTTTTGAATTTCCATGAAGCCTGTCATCGGAACAAAAGAACAGGGAGTAAAAAATAAAGCTTCAAAATGCTCATCTTCTTTTTTGAAAAGAATCAACTGATCGCTCGATCCTTTTAATTTAAGTACACACAAGAAATGGCCGCCATTTTTTACTTGATGATAGATATTTTTTGAAATGTCGTCGGCTGCTGCCGTAAAAACAATTGCATCAAAAAGAATGTTTTCTGAGCTTCCGCGGCTGCCATCTCCTTGGACGATGCGAACGTTTGTGTGTCCCAATTCAAAAGCAACTTTTTGGGCAGGAGCTACAAGTTCTTTGATGATTTCAAAGCTTTTGATTTGTCCTGTTTTGCCCACAAGCGATCCCATAAGGGCACTTGACCAGCCACTCCCACTTCCAATTTCTAAAATGCTTTGCCCTTTTTTAATTTGAAGCAATTCCATCATGTATAAGACAAGTGTGGGTTGAGAAATGCTCGATCGAGCCGCTTCGGAATGTTCACCCGCTAAAACAAGGGGGTGATCCTCATATAATTCATCGAGGTGTTGAGAGAGATTATCGGTTGTGATCGTGATCCATTCCTTGCTTTGATAGGAGCGATATTTTTTTATAAATAAATGCCGAGGGTTTTCAAAAAAAGCGGCTTTTGTCTCTTCTGACAAGGGTAGTTTGGGGAATTTTTTTGAGTATTGAGCAATTAGGCTTTCTTGTAAGTGACGAATTCGTTGTTTTGAATCCATAAAGGCCTCTCTTGATATCAATTCAACGCTCAAAGCTTGTGTAATTCCATATTGGGCTCTAGATTTTATTATATGGAGCAACAAGTTTGAGTTTATGGGTGCCTTAGAAACAACGCTTGATTGTCGTGTCCAGATTTCTCAATTTGAAGGCCCTCTGGATTTGCTTTTGCATCTCATTAAAACGCACGAGTTTGATATTAAAAAGCTTTCGATTTCTCAAATTACCAAACAATATTTGCTCTATTTGGATTACATGCGTGATTTGAATCTAGATATGGCCAGTGACTATTTGGTGATGGCCGCAACTCTGACTTATCTTAAAAGTCAGGTCATTTTGCCCCAAGAATTAAAACAAGGTGAGACGGGACCTGATCCTCGCTCTCAACTCATTCGAAAGCTTTTAGAATTAAAATGTTACAAAGAACTTGCACAAGCTTTAGATGCTCGTCCACGTTTACGGAGGGATGTCTTCTTGTCTAAGAATACAGGGCTAGAAGAGATTGAAGAAGGCATTGATCCAGAGGTTGCGATCACAAACCCTTTTCAGCTTGTTCAAGCCTACAAGGAGCTGGTGAAGCGTCGAGAGGGAGTTGTCCATAAAGTGTTTGAAGATGCTCTTCCTGTAAAAGATTGTTTACGATCTATTGTAGAGCGCTTGCGAACAGAAGAGGAAGTGCCTTTTCATACACTTTTGCCGAATCCTTCAAAGCCAGGTCATGTCATTTCAAATTTCTTGGCAACACTTGAGCTAGCAAAAATGCAAATCAGCGGATTTCGTCAGAGTGAAACTTTTGGACCGATTACGATTTATCGCAAACAAGATTTAAATGAACTTTCGTCTTATGAAAAACTCACTTTAAGTTGGAATTAAGAGTGGAAAAATTATGAAAAAAAATAAAAAAAACGCAGAGCAAACCCAGGAAGAGACAAGTGTACAAGAAGTAGTCAGTGTAGAAGTTACGGAGCTTGAACTTCAATTCACGGAGATTCAAGTCACTGAAGAAGTTTCAGCAACTGAGTCCACTCAACAGCTGGTGACAGATATTAACGAAATCGAATCAGCAGTGTTAGCTCTCGTTTTTGCAAGTCCTATTGCTTTGACCTCTAAAAAGTTGAAAAGTCTTTTGACCTCTGGAGGTTACGATGTTTCTCAACTTGATTTAGTGATTGAATCGTTAACTCAAAATTTCGAATCTCGAGGAATTCAACTGGTAAAAGTTTCTGGTGGATATCAGATGAGAACTCATCCCAAGCACGCTGAACTTGTTCAAAAGTTGGTGGAAGAAAAACCTCAAAGACTTTCTCGTTCGGCTCTCGAGGTTCTTTCCATTATCGCCTACAAGCAACCGCTTACACGTGCGGATGTTGATCATGTTCGAGGAACGGATTCGGGACACATTGTAAAAAGTTTGCTTGAGAAAAATCTTGTTCGAACTGAGGGACATAAGGAAAGTGCGGGTCGCCCCCTTCTTTATGGAACAACTCCTTATTTCTTGGAAGTCTTCTCGCTTGGTTCTTTAGATGATTTACCCGCTCTTGAGGAATTCGAGCGCGAATTGCAAGAAAGCGATGTTGCCGTGTTGGATGCGGATCCTGGCTTTTATGATCGTCCAAGTGCTTTGGATGCGGAAGCGGATAGAGGGACTTTTGATAGCCTTCCCGTTGATGAAAGTGAAAAAGCGGACTTCGGTGAGGCTGATAGAGCCAAAGAAGAGCTTTCCCCAGAATCTTAAGCGATTTTTAGCGTGGACTGAGAACTCAAGGCCTTTTAAATTAGATAAATGGCCGAAAATCGACTTCAAAAAATTCTTGCTGCAGCTGGGTTAGCGTCTAGGCGCGAAGCGGAGATGCTTATCAGCGCAGGCGAAGTGACTGTAAACGGAAAAGTGGCTCGTTTGGGCGATAAAGCTGATCCCGAAAAAGATCACATTAAAGTTTGCGGAAAATTGATCAAAAACCAAGAAAACAAAGTTGTTGTGGCCCTTTTTAAGCCACGTGATGTTTGGTGCACGACTCGTCCTTTAACGAATGAAGATGAAAAAATTAAAGCAACCGTTTTTGATTTGATTCCTCGAATTAAAGAAAGAGTGCTGCCTGTAGGAAAGCTTGATGCGGATTCTGAGGGGATTGTTTTGCTCACTAATGATGGAGAGCTTTCAAGGCGCTTATTGGATACGAAGTATGAAGTTCCTAAAACGTGGCGTTTCAAAGTAGACGGTCACGTGGAAGATAAAAAGTTGAATTATCTTTCCAAGGGAATGAAGGTAGAGGGGAAACGCGTCAAGGTGAATGGTCTTTCTGTTGAGAAGTTTCTTGATGGTAAGATGTGGATTCAAATTGAAACCTCAGAGGTTCAAAATCGTCTTTTGAGAAAAGCTCTTGAAAAGCTTGGTCATCCCATCGACAAAGCGCAGCGATTAAGCTTTGGGGGCATAGATATTCGTGAGATGACTCGCGGACAGTATCGCTATTTGAAGCCAGACGAAGTAAAAAAGATTAAAACATGGGTTGGTCTCTCAAAATAAAAACAATTTTTTTCCTTTTATTTTTTTTAGCTTCATGCGCGAGTAATCGCGTTGATATTCCCAATGAAAAAAATCCTCAAAAATTATATGAGCATGGTGAGAAAGCTCTCAAAGAAGGGGATTACCTAGAAGCCCATGATGCTTTTAGCGAAATCCGAAAGCGATTTTCCCAGAGTCAGTATTTTTCTTTAGCAGAACTTGGTTTAGCAGATAATGAATTCTTCCAAGATAATTTTGCAGAGGCAGCAGCTCTATATGGAAATTTTGTGGAACTTTACCCAAACCACAAAAAAGCAGCGTACGCTCAATTCCAAAAAACAAAAGCGCTCATGTATGGTAATCCCATGAACGAAGCTCGTGATCAAAGTTCGGCAGTTTTAGCGGCAAAAGCAGCTTCTCAGCTATTGGCTCGTTACCCTCAGTCAGAATATACAAAAGAAGCTCAGGAAGTTTTAAGTAGAGCGCGTTTGCAACTTGCCAAAAAAGAAGCCTACATTGCCCGTTTTTATGCAAAGAAAAAAAAATATGAGGCAAGTCTTAACAGGTGGAAGAAAATTCCCTTAGAATACAAAGATCTTAAAAACTACGAGCCTGCCCAGGCACTATGGAAAGAGCTTGAAGTGGCATTGAAAGATCAAAAAAGCGCTGAGTAATCTTTTAAGGCGTCAGAATTCTTGTTTTCTCTCTTT
>JBILWH010000053.1:0-7008 GCA_044370015.1 Bdellovibrionota bacterium
CGCCTGAGGGTTTTTGATAAATTCTGTAAGAATGGGCAAACAAAAAGCTGCTGTTTTACCAGTACCCGTTTGAGCACATGCCACAAGATCTTTTCCTGCTAAGACTTCTGGAATACTTTTCGCTTGTATAGGTGTGGGCTTTTCAAAAGCCATTCGCTTTAAAGCAACTTGAATGGGTTCTACAAAATTAAATTCTTCAAATGTTGAGTTTATGGTTTCATCTGGTGAAATTTGAAGGAATTCAGATAACTCGTTTTTTTGTTGGGAGGGAGCAATTGAGGCGTAGTTTTTGAATCCTTTAGATTGCCAACGGCGAGGACCCTTGTGAGGCTCGCTTCTTTTGAAGTTACTGTTGGAGCCGCGATTGAAATCTCTGCGTTCACCTCTTTGGTCGTTTCTTTGTTCGTTATTTTTACGACTTTTAGGTGGGCCATAGCGTTTTTTGGGAGCTCTTGGGTTTGAAATTTCAGATGAACGAGCATCTGTTTTTGTTTGTGGCTTATTTTGAGTAGTGTCGTTTGTTCCAAAAAATTTTTCGCTCAAACGTGAGAAGAATTTCTTTTTACTTTTTTGGGGACGGTTGTTGTTCGAATTCATAAATGGCTTCAATAGGGCTCCTTAAATTGGGGACTTGGACGATTAAAGAACTGCATTATACACGCCTTGGGGGGTCAATACTAGGAATTAATGGTCTCTGAAATTTACGAGAGCGGGTTATAATGAGAGCTGATGTGGTGGGTGTATGTTATTGAAACAGAATCGGGAAGTTATTACACGGGTGTTACAAAAGACGTAAATCTTCGCTTTCGTCAGCATAAGGGGGAAATAAAGGGAGGAGCAAAGTTTTTTCGTTCTAATCCTCCTTCGCTTTTGATTTATATAAAAGAGTATAAAAATCGGAGTGAAGCTCAAAAGGTAGAATCGTCTATAAAGAAACTAAGTCGAATTCAAAAAGAAGAGTTCATTTTTTCTTGAGATTTTTTTTTCAAGCCTAAATTCGCTTTTCAGTTAGAATTTCTTTCCACTCGAGTTGAGGTGAGTGCGTGAGAATTTCTTTGAGGTATTTGCCGGTGAGACTGTTTTTTGATTTTGCAATTTTTTCGGGAGTTCCCTCAGCCACAACTGATCCTCCGTGAACACCTCCACCGGGGCCAAAATCAATGACCCAGTCGGCAGTCTTTATAAAATCAAGGCTGTGTTCAATCACGCAAACTGTATTTCCGTTTTCAACAAGATGATGAAGCACTCTGTTGAGTGTTTTGATGTCACGTAAATGTAATCCTGTTGTAGGCTCATCTAAGACATAGAAAAGTCCCGATCGATCAATGTCCATCAACTCGCGCGCAATTTTGAGTCTTTGTGATTCTCCACCAGAGAGAGTCGTGGCAGGCTGACCTAAGCGTAGGTATCCAAGTCCCACTTTCTCAAGCACGCCCAGCATTCTTTTAAGCTTGTTTGATTCATGAAAAAATACAATAGCTTCGTTGATTGTAAGATTTAAAACATCAACAATACTTTTTTCTTTATAAGTTATTTTTAAAATTTCAGGCTTGAATCTTTTTCCTTCGCAATGATCACAAAGAATGAACAAGTCTTCCATGAAAACCATTTCAACGCGATTGTATCCTTCGCCTTCGCAATTTTCACAGCGTCCTCCAGGAACATTGAAAGAGAAGAATCCTGCATGAAATTTATGTCGTTGAGCTTCTTTAGTTTGTGCAAAAAGATTTCGAATTTCATCAAAGGCGCGAATGTAAGTCACGGGGTTTGAGCGTGGACTTCTTCCGATGGGTTCTTGGCTAATAAGAACGATATCTTTGATGGGCTCAAAACCAGAAATCTTTTTGTATTCTCCTACATCCAGTGCAGCTTGTTGAAATAATTTTGCAAGAGCAGGGTAGAGTGTTTTTCGGACAGCCGTTGATTTTCCAGATCCTGAAACGCCCGTAATGCATGTCAGTGTGTTGAGGGGAATCTTGAGATCAACATTTTTTAAATTGAACGACGAACATCCTTCAATTGAAAGCCAATGAATTGTTTTTTGAAGTTCTTCCATTCGTTGGATTCGACGCCGCAAAGGAATTGGAATTTGATCGTGGCCCATCATGAATTGATAGGTGTGACTATTTTTGGAGCCCTTTTTTTCAAAATCTTTACTAGGACCCGCATAGAGAAGTTCTCCGCCTTTTTCACCGGCTTCGGGACCAAGATCAATCAAGTGTTCGGCGGAGCGAATAATGTCGGTATCATGCTCGACAACGACAACGGTGTTTCGAAGGTCTGCAAGTTCTTTGAGAATTCCAATAAGTTTTTCAGTGTCGTGAGTATGTAGTCCTATACTGGGCTCATCAAGCACATAGCAGGTCTGAGTGAGTCGAGCACCTAGTTGATTGGAGAGAGCAATTCGCTGTGCTTCTCCGCCAGACAAGGTTTTAGTGAGTCGAGAAAGAGTGAGATAATCAAGTCCGACACGCATCAAAAAATCGAGGCGATTTTCAATTTGCTTAAATATTTCTTGGGCGACACTTTTTTCGTATTTGCTGAAAGTTGTAGATCTAAACCACTTTTGTAAATCTTCAATGGAAAGCTGTGAAAGATCCCAAATATTTTTCTTTTGAATAAAAACCTGAAGAGCTTCTTTTTTAAGTCGCGCTCCATGGCAGCTGGTGCAAGGAAAGGGACTACGGTAGCGAGACAAAAATACTCGAACCTGCATTTTATATTTGTAATCATCAAGTTCTTCAAAAATCCCGTTAATTCCCTGAAAATCGCCCTCGCCCTTCCAAATAAGTTCTATCTGATTTTCATTTAGTTTTTCATAAGGAAGATGAATAGAGATTTTTTTCTTCTGGCAAAAACTGAGAAGTTCTTTGTACCAATCTTTGGCAGAAGGTTTGGTAAGGGGCTCGATCGCACCTTGTGAAATAGAAAGTTGAGGACGCGGAACGACAAGGTCTCTGTCAATTTTGAGAATATTTCCGAAGCCTTTACAGTCAGGACAAGCCCCTGCAGGTGAGTTGAAAGAAAAAAGCATAGGAGACGACTCAGGAAAGCGAGTGATTCCCCCATCAACAGAGGGAAATTCAGAGCAAATTCTATCCCAGGTGATTTTTGAATCCTTCGTTACAACAACACGACAACGTCCACTTCCGTAATGATAAGAGGTCGCAATCGCCTCGGAGCAACGATTGATTTCACTTTCTTCTTTAGGAAAGCGATCGACTAAAACCCAGATCTCGCCTTTTTTAAAAAGTTTTTTTGAATCAGCTGATTCAATTTCAGCAATTTCTAAAGATTTTTCATCTGCAAGTATTTTTGAAAATCCTTTTTCTAAAAGAAATTGCCTCGGATCAAAGGTTTGATCGCTATTCTTGTTGCTCTGAGTAGGTGGAAGAAAAGGATAAAAAACAAAAACTTTATCGCCAGTTTCTTTCCAGGCTTCGTCGCTTATTTCTGAGGGAAGATCTTTCTTTACAGTTCGACCACTTTTAGGGTCGATCATTTGTCCTGCCTTGGAATAAAGAAGTCTTAGGTAATCGTAAATTTCTGTGCTTGTTCCAACAGTCGAGCGGGAGTTTTTTGTGTAATTTTTTTGTTCAAGCGCCACTGTAGGACTTAAGTTTTTGATCGCATCAACATCGGGTTTTTCATGTTTTTCTAAAAACTGGCGTGTGTACGAACTAAGGGATTCTACAAAGCGACGCTGGCCTTCGGCAAAAAGAGTGTTAAAAGCAAGGCTAGATTTTCCAGAGCCAGAAGGTCCGGTTATAACGCTGAGTCCAATTCGAGGTATGTTGAGGGATATGTTTTTAAGGTTGTGCTGCCTAGCTCCTAGAATTTCGATGTCTTTCAAAAAAGCGGAAGCATGTTTGGGGCTCGGCATGAGTTTGACTACTCTAATCGATCTTTGTCTTTCTTGGTAGGGCTTGCAGAGATTGAGAATGGGTATCAATATTTTCTTATGCTCAAAAGTTTTAAAATGCCCGAAGACCTCTTAAAAGCTCGACCTGACGATTTATCTTTAAAAAAATGGGCTCATTTAACGGCAACTCCAACTTTAAAAACTCTTGACGGAGTCAGAGGTGATGTGGCTCTTCTTGCCTATCCTGACGATCGAGGAGTGAAGAGTAATTTTGGTCGGGTTGGGACGCGTTTTGCTCCCGCAGCCTTTCGAAAAGTTTTTTATAAAATGGTGGCTTTAAAACTTTGCACCTTGGTAGATGTCGGAGATTTAAATACAAAAGACAAAAGTTTGCATGATTCTCATGAAAAAGCTCGTAATCTTTTATCTTCTCTTAGAAAACAATTTCCACTTGTAGTGACAGTGGGTGGGGGCCACGATTGGGCCGCGGTTGATTTTGATTTGGCGGAGGCGCAAATTATTCATATCGATACTCATTTAGATGTCAGACCTTTTTTGGAAAAAAACCTCCATTCCGGAATGCCTTTTCGATATCTCGTAGAAAAAGGTGCGCGCATATGGTGCTTAGGGGCTCAACAAGAGCATAATTCTCTAGAACATTGGAAATATGCTCAAACTCATTTTGAAGCTTTGTGGTCGTTGGATGAAATTCAAAAAGATTTTTCTAGTATTTTGCAAAAACTTTTAAGTTCCCTTGAAAAAAACAAACCAATTTGCGTGAGCCTTGATATGGATGTTTTTTCTCAAGCTATTTCCCCGGGTGTCTCCGCACCTTCCCCCAGGGGAATGAGTGTTGAAAATGTTATTGAAATTTTAGAGGCAGTTGCAAAAGATCTCCTTCATTTGGGAATTTATGAATTGAATCCAAAGTTTGATCAAGATTCACAAAGCCATAGACTCGCGTGCTACTGTCTGAGTCGACTTCTTTGTAAGCGTTTTTAATGATTGTGATCGTGTTTCTTGTCTTTCTTGGGGAGCGCTTCGGGGGCTTCCTTTTCGGAAGGTGAGCGAGGGAATTCTCCAAAGAGTGTTGGGTCTGCTTTATCACCTGTTAAGAAACGTCCTTTTGAAACGTTGAGGTCTACAGCAACATCTCCTTGATAGTTACTAGGGAAATCTTGAAAGTCGCTTCCAATTCTAGTTTGAATGATCCTTGTTCCCTGGTCTTTTTGTTTGACTCTTAATTTGCCCGTATCAGTGCCAACCACAACATAAAGCTCGTCCTGGTCAAAATCGTAACTCCAGTAATCTGCACGTCCGCCTAAATCCTTTTCAAGCTTTTTACCAAGTTGAGTTTTATAGAATTCGGGATCGACAGGCGTGAGGTTAAGTTTTTCAGCTTCTGAGGTATTGAGCCTATCTGATTTAGATCCTTGAAACATGCCCGGTAACTTAGGAGTTTTCTTTAAAAGGCTGAGTGAGGAGTCTTTGTTTTCTGATTTATCTATCATGCTTTGTTGAATACTTGGGCTTTTGAGCATTTCGTTAAGAGCTTTGTTTGTTTTGATAGAGGTATCAAAAAGCACAAATTTTGATTGTTTAAGCCGATCGTTAGAGGCTGTTATTTTTAAGTTTAATTCTATAATTTCTTTATTTCGTGAAAGGGGAAGGGCAGCTTTTTTTTCTTCAAGGACTTTTATGTTTTGTTGAATTTTTGCGCGAATTTCTTTATAGCTCACAAAATCCGTGTAAAAACGAGTTTGAAGATTTTTGAAAGAAGCTGGAGGTAGTTTTTTAAGTGTGAGTGAATCGAGTTTTTTAAAGGTTTCGATTTCTTGTTTCGAATTTTTCTCTAATAAAGCGATAAGCTCTGGGTACTGTTGATAATGTTTTAAAAGTTCAGACATGTTGAGGATGTCTTTGGGGTTTTGTGGGGTATTTTCGTTTTGAGTATGGCCTGTTACTAACAACAAAACAGAAGCAAGTAAGACTCTTTGCGCAAAATGAGGGCTCATAGCTTTATTTTGACCTAGATAGCCTAGAATTGTGACTAAAATATTGACGCTCATTTGGACTTTAACAGTCATCTGGGCTACACCAAGCCTATGTCTGATAATCTCGAAAAAGCGTCTGAGGAAGTTCAAAAAACTTTAACCTTTGGTGCCTGGTTAAAAGATCAAAGAGTTTCTAAGAAAGTTTCTCTTGAAGAGATTGCCGCTGTAACGAAAATTCACATCAGTCAGCTACGAAATTTGGAAGAGGGTTGGGAGGGAGTCGCACCTGCTCCTGCTTTTGTTCGGGGCTTTATTGTGTCCTACGCAAAACACATCGGGTTGGATGAAGCAGAAGTTTTAACTCAATTTCAGAAGCTTGCCCCTGATGCTATTCGTGAAAAAGTTACAACACCTAAGCAAACCCCACCGCAGACTTATACGGCAAATTCTGGAAAGCCTTTGCGTTTTGGAAGTTACAACGAACGCAAAGATCAGCTTCAAATTGCTCATTGGCTTTCAACAAAAAGAATTATTTACGCATTAGGTGTTTTATTGGGACTTGCGCTTTTAATCTTTCTTATGAGGATAGGGAAAAAAGCAGGAGATGAAAACTCATCAGTCAACATAACTCCAACTCATGAGGTGTCTGGACAGACTTCTTCTCAAGCAAAAATTGTTGATCAAGTCATTTCTGAAAACTCAGTTTCGACAAATATTTTTGGAAACTCAGCTCCGTATAATTTTACGCTTACTTCCTCTGCAGATTGTTGGGTTAATTTAAAAACAGATGATAATTCTTTGGAAAGCTTTAAGCTTGAAAAGGGTCAGAGCAGAAAAGTGACCTTTAATCGAAAATCAAAAGTTACATTGTCTCATCCTTCTTTTGTAAGAGTTCTAATCAATGAGGCAAATTTCAAGATTCAATCGAGTGGAACGTCTGCGGAGACTCTTACTTTTCCAGAGCAAGCAACGAAGCTCGTTTCTGTTGCTAAATAGGTTAGATTTTTATCCCGTTGGTTTTTTGTGTAAGAGCGCAGTGTCAAGCCCAGTTTTTCCAACATAAGATACGTTCGTTGCAAGGTTTTGAACTTCTTTGGGTGTCCACTGGGCAAAAAGATTTTTGTCGTTCGCTGCTTCCCATCCAACGTTTCC
>JBILWH010000054.1:0-6980 GCA_044370015.1 Bdellovibrionota bacterium
AATTAAATTTTTCAGCGGAACCTTATCTATTCTATTTCACAATCTAGAAATTAAAACAAAATACACCAAAAGAGGATATCCAAAGAATTATGTGGCTATATTGAAAAAAACAACCAACCTTCAACCTAGCTAGTTTATAACTAAATTATAAATCACAAAAACTGAGCTTTCCAATGAGAAATATTTTCATTTTTTAACTTAATCTTTGTTGAAAAGTTCTCATTTATTAAAAAGCTTAAGCGGCCAAAATCAGTTCTATCAACAACTTCTAAACCAAAATCACGCCTTTTCTCAATTGCTCGATTATCAACTCCGATTATAATCGCACGTCTCTTCATCTGAAGTGCTCTAATTCCAGCATGTAGCCTTGTACCTACATAATCAAGACTCAACGAAGACTTTAAAATATGATCAAGAGAAGCAATGTTTGGATTTAAAATTTCAAAATCATTTTTAACTTGAGGTCCCCAAAGCGACGAAAGGTAAGCTAAATCACCTGTTCCTTGAATCCAAAAATATGCTTTTTCATATGTAGATTTTAAAAGATTTATGAATTTAATATCTTCCTTTGGCGATCGACGATAGTCAGTTAAAGTAAATAAGACATTTCTAGCTTTCTGAGAAGGGATACCTTGACAATGTTTCTCAGAAAGCCCCCACATCGTAGGACATCCAGTATTTAAAACATTTGAAATACCTGCTTTGCGCAACATGTTCTCACTATAAGAATCCCGAACAGAATGAATATATTCCCTTGAAAGAATTGAACGGTAAAATAAGCGAGCCGCTAAGGTCGGGCACCTCATGTATGAATGCCAACCACATCCAAAAAGAATAATTTTTTTATTTAATATCAATGATTCAAGATAAGACACACACCACTGATTTTTTCCGGGTCTAACGTTTACATATGAACTCAATAAATTAGTGCCTCCGACAAAAACAAAACTTGATCCTCTTTTAATCCTTCGAACAGAACCAAGGCCTAAAGGATAATGAGTCGGGTAAGAAATCTTATGTAACTGGGGAAAAAGTTCGTCTAAAACCCCCATTACAGCATCCATAATAATGGCATCGCCTGAATTTAGTGAACCACAAAAAGTATCATAAACAGCAATCGTCATAAACAATGACCAACCATATAAATTAATCCTAACATAATTTTTTCCTGTTAATGCCTTAGGGTATAATCGAGTTAAAAAAAATTATTTTAAAAATTAGTAGTAAAAACTTTCGATCATCTTGTAGTGAAAAATAAATCCCATAGTAACCAGCACGTGCCAGAGCTCATGGAATCCAAAAAACCCACTCATGAGCCGTGGTCTTTTTGTCGCATACACAAAAGCTCCTACGATATAGGCAGCTCCCCCTGCAAAAAGAAAAAATAAAGCCTTTGAATTTAAGTGAGCAGACACTTCATCCATGCGTACAATGGCGGTCCATCCCATCAACACAAACACACTTGTATAAAAAGCACGCGACTGAGCCCACTTCGGCAACTTTGACTTTAAAGCCGTATAGAAAACTCCAACAATTGCGAGCGACCAAACCATCATGAGCATAAAATTACGCCAATCAGAATAAACAGTATTAATAATAAAAGGCGTATAAGTTCCTGCGATAAAAAAATAAATCGCCCAATGGTCAAGGCGTTCCATGAAGGCTTCCAATTTCTCACTCATCTCAAAACCATCCATCATAAAATGAAAAATAGAACTCACGGCAAAAAGCAAAATCGACGTTGCACCAAAAATGAGTACTGCCCAATAATGAAGCGCTCCCCGCTGCTCTACCAAAGGAAGCAAAATTCGAATGGCCACAATCGCAAAAAAACAAGTTAACAAATGAATTTGGGCAGACACCGTTCTTTTAAAAAACAATCTCCAGGTATGATCTTGTCGACGCTTCACCCTCATTCATAACAGGATAATCCAAAGTCTTGATATAATAGCAGACAAAAACTTTGCCCTTGACGCTCAAAGCAAATCTAATTGCTTGACCCAGCAATCACTCAGCTTTTAATTGAAGATCATGTCTTCCCAAAGCGCTATCCAACCCACTCGACAAGCTGATTTTCCTGAGTGGTACCAGCAAGTTATTAAAGCAGCCGACATGGCCGAAAATTCAGAAGTCCGCGGATGTATGGTGATCAAACCCTGGGGTTATGGAATTTGGGAGCTCATTCAAGCTCGACTCGACAAAGCTTTTAAAGACAGTGGCCACAAAAACGCTTATTTCCCTCTTCTTATTCCTGTCAGTTACATGGAAAAAGAAGCGTCTCATGTCGAAGGTTTTGCAACCGAATGCGCAGTGGTAACTCATCACCGTTTAGAAGCCAAAAAAAATCCAGATGGAAGCGTCAAAATGATTCCCTCAGGAGAACTCACAGAGCCTTTTATTATTCGTCCCACGAGTGAAACAATTATCGGAGCAGCTTTTTCTCGCTGGATTAAATCTTATAGAGACCTCCCACTCTTGATCAATCAATGGTGCAACGTTATGCGCTGGGAAATGCGTCCTCGCTTGTTTTTAAGAACAGCTGAATTTCTTTGGCAAGAAGGCCACACAGCTCACGAAACGTCCGAGGATGCCCAAAAAGAAGCTCTTCAAATGCTCAAAGTTTACGAAGATTTCATGCGCGACCATCTAGCTCTGCCTGTGATCACAGGTGAAAAAAGCGAAAGCGAACGTTTTCCTGGTGCGGATAATACTTACTGCCTTGAAACAATGGTTCAAGATCGCAAGGCCATTCAAGCCGGAACAAGTCACTTCTTGGGTCAAAACTTTTCAAAGGCTTGCAACATTCGTTTCTTAAATCGAAGTGGCGTAGAGGAAAATGCGTGGACAACAAGCTGGGGAGTGAGCACACGTTTAATTGGAACGATGATCATGACTCACGGTGATGATGATGGATTAATTCTTCCTCCTCGAGTGGCTCCTTCTCACGTAGTAATTATTCCTGTGATTCCAAAAGAAGAAGTCCGCGATCAAATTTTGAAAGCTTGCCAAGATTTTGCTCAAAAATTAAAAGAAAAAACTTTTCACGAGCGCAACGTCGAAGTTGAAATCGATCGTCGAGATGAAAACGGTGGAGTTAAAAACTGGGAGTGGATCAAAAAAGGCGTCCCTCTTCGTATTGAGATTGGCCCGCGTGATTTAGAAAAAAACCAAGTCGCTCTCGCGCGTCGAGACCGCGAACATCGCAAAAAAGATTTCTTAAACATGGATGATGCGATTGCAAAAATCCCCTCAATCCTTCAAGAAATCCAAGACACTCTTCTTCAAAGAGCCGAAGCCTTTTCTAAAGAGAACATGAAAAAAATCGATACTCTTGAGGACTTCAAAAAATTCTTCACTCCCAAGAATGAAAACAAACCCGAGATTCACGGAGGCTTTGCGCTTTGCCATTGGGCTGGCTCTCGAGAAGACGAAGCTCGCCTCAAGCAAGAACTCAAGGTCACGATTCGCTGTCTTCCCTTCGACAAGGCTTTTCAAGAAGACGGTAAGTGCTTTCTCACTCAAAAGCCCAGTTCAAAGCGCGTAATTTTTGCTAAATCATATTAATTTTTTTATTTTATAAGTCGTTTTATAAAAATTGAGAGTTAAATGGAGCGGCAGACGAGCTTCGAACTCGCAACCCTCAGCTTGGAAGGCTGATACTCTACCAATTGAGCTACTGCCGCGTTCCTTTTAATTTTAGTAGCACAACTCTCTGACAAGTCGAATCCCAAAAAATAAAAAGTTTAAATTCCCTTGCCTTACACACTTGTCACTCCTATACAGCCGTTGTAAGTTGACATGGTTCGTAAGCAGCTCAGCTGCTGGCGTGCTTTTGCCTTTTTATGTTCGTGCATAAAGGGCTGTTAAAAAAAACATTTAATATTTGTAAAGAATATTAGAAGAAAGAAAACAGAAAAAGGAAGCTCTAAGGAGGCGAAAAAATAGTATGTCTAAAGAAAAATTTAACCGCGATAAACCCCACGTGAACATTGGTACGATCGGACACGTCGACCATGGTAAAACAACTCTCACAGCTGCAATCACAAAAACTCTTGCGGCGAAGGGACAAGCTGAATTCAAAGCTTACGATCAAATCGACAAAGCTCCTGAAGAAAAAGAACGTGGTATCACGATCAACACTTCTCACGTTGAGTATGCAACTGGCAAACGCCACTATGCTCACGTGGATTGCCCTGGTCACGCCGACTACGTAAAAAACATGATCACTGGTGCTGCGCAAATGGATGGAGGTATCCTCGTCGTTTCTGCAGCTGACGGTCCTATGCCTCAGACACGTGAACACATCCTCTTGGCTCGCCAAGTAGGTGTTCCTGCTCTTGTTGTTTTCATGAATAAGTGTGACATGGTTGACGACGCTGAATTGTTGGATCTCGTTGAAATGGAAATTCGCGAACTTCTTTCGAAGTACGAATTCCCTGGAGACACGATTCCTATCATTCGCGGATCAGCTCTTAAAGCTCTCGAAGGTGACGCTGGCGAATTGGGCACTCAAGCAATTGAGAAGCTCATGGATGCAGTTGATGCATACATTCCATTGCCAGAACGTCCAAAAGACAAACCTTTCCTCATGCCTGTGGAAGACGTGTTTTCGATCTCTGGTCGTGGAACTGTTGTAACTGGACGTGTTGAACGCGGTATCGTGAAAGTTGGCGAAGAAGTTGAAATCATCGGTCTTCGTCCTACTATCAAAACAACTGTTACGGGCGTTGAAATGTTCCGTAAGTTGCTCGACCAAGGTGAAGCAGGCGATAACATCGGTGCTCTTCTCCGTGGTACGAAAAAAGAAGAAGTTGAACGTGGCCAAGTATTGGCGAAGCCAGGCAGCGTAACTCCGCACAGAAAATTCAAAGGCGAAGTTTACGTTCTTAAAAAAGAAGAAGGTGGTCGTACAACTGCTTTCATGACTGGTTACCGTCCTCAGTTCTACTTCCGTACAACTGACGTAACTGGAAACGTTTCACTCCCAGCAGGAACTGAAATGGTTATGCCTGGCGACCGTGTGACAATCGACGTTGAACTCATCACTCCGATCGCTATGGAAAAAGAACTCCGCTTCGCTATCCGCGAAGGTGGCAGAACTGTTGGCGCCGGCGTTGTTGCTCAAATCGTTGAGTAATCGCTAGATTTGGAATAAATACAAGGGCTTACACTGAAAAGTGTGAGCCCTTATTAATGTGGGTCAATAGCTCTAATTGGTAGAGCGTGGGATTCCAAATCCTAAGGTTGAAGGTTCGAGCCCTTCTTGACCCGCCAATATGACACAAAGTATAAGAAATTAAAAAAAATGAAGAATTCAAAAGCCGTAAACATTATGTTTTTTGCAGCCGGGGTACTCCTTTGGTTCCTCGCTTTTCACTACGTAGGTCAGTGGGTTGGCTATTTCCAACTTGCTCGCCGTATAGGTGCTGAATCTGCAGATGGTATCAAATTAGGACTTCCTATTGTGGTGGGTCTTGCAACTTTCATTATTTTAAGAACAAACACAAAGGCCACTTATTTTGTGAGTGATTGTATGGATGAACTCTTTCGAGTTGTTTTTCCAGGATCACGCGAAGTTAAAGTTGGAACCCTTTGGGTTATCGTCTTGGTGATTTTAGCCGGAGTCTTTTTCGGCGGTCTTGATTGGGCTATCACGAAAGTCGTTAAAACAATTATAGGCATCAAATCATAGGAAGGAAGCGCAATGATAAACGAAGAAGAGAAAGATACAATTGAGGCGGGAGTCGACGAATCGGCACCTCAGAACGTTGCGCCCTCAAATGATGAGAATGCCAGCACAACTCCCAAGGAAGAAGAACTTCCTAAACGTAAAAAAAGTACTCGTACAGATCTCAAATGGTACATTGTTCATGCTCAAACAAGCTTTGAGGCTCGTGCCCGCGCCTCCCTCGAAGAAGCGATTGTCCGCGCTAAAAAAGAAGATGAGTTTGGCGAAATATTGATTCCCGTGGAATCAGTTGTTGAACTTGTTAAAGGACAAAAGAAATCAACCGAACGTAAATTTTTTCCCGGTTACATGCTCGTTCAGATGATTCTGACAGATGAAAACTGGCACTTGGTCAAAACAACCCCTCGAATTACGGGTTTTGTCGGCAATGCCCGCAAACCCCCCGCTATCCCTACAAAAGAGGTTGAGCGAATCACCAACCAGATGATTGTAGGAAAGCAGCAAGCAAAGCCCAAATACAGCTTCAAAGAAGGAGACAATGTGCGCGTTATCGACGGGCCCTTTGCCAACTTCAATGGAACTGTTGAAGAAGTTAAACCTGAAAAATCTAAGCTTAGGGTATTGGTATCTATCTTCGGACGTGCTACACCTGTTGAGCTAGATTTCATTCAAGTAGAAAAAACTTGAGTGAATTAAAAAACTGGGAGAATCTCCCTGGATTGGTCCTTTGGCCCAGTCGAAGAGAGATTCGTTTGGACTAGGAGATAAAAAATGGCAAAAAAAGTCACCGGATTTATTAAACTACAAATACCTGCAGGAAAAGCAAATCCAGCTCCTCCCGTTGGTCCCGCGCTCGGTCAGCACGGAGTCAACATCATGGAGTTTTGCAAGCAATTCAATGCTCGCACTCAAGCGCAAGCTGCTGAAGGCCTTATCATTCCGATTATCATTACAGTATTTTCGGATAAAAGTTTCACCTTCATCACAAAAACACCGCCTGTTTCGATTTTGCTTTTGAAAGCTGCAAAACTACAGGGTGGATCAGGGGTTCCCAACAAAAACAAAGTCGGAAAAGTAAAAAAAGACGACGTGAAGAAAATCGCAGAGATGAAAATCAAAGACATGAATTGTTTTTCTGTTGAGTCTGCAATTTCTCAAGTGATGGGAACAGCTCGATCTATGGGAATAGAGGTTGTCTAATCATGGCAAAGAGATACAAAGAAAACACTGGAAGCTACGATGCAACAAAGAAGTACACTCTCGTTGATGCGTTTGATATTTTATCAAAATT
>JBILWH010000002.1:0-18743 GCA_044370015.1 Bdellovibrionota bacterium
AATAAAATTTATCTAAAGCAACACCCAAAACAAGGCCTCGGGGAACCTTCATTCCCACTTTAATGGTTTTAATGGAAAGAGGATCTAGATTTCCATAAAGAGTAATAAACTGTGGGCTATGTTTGATGCCCACAACATGACCTCGGCCCTCAACGTATTCAGCCAATACAACTTCACCTGAGTGACAAACTTGAACAAAAGTTCCAAAAGTATCTCCCCACCACAACCCTTGAGACTTTGGAGAATTTACTCCCAATTCAGGATTAAGCATTTGACCATATATAAAAATTTTTGAAAATTTTCTAGGAGACTCCAAATCGTTTTGAAGAGGAAAGTTTAGACAAGATAAGGGATCAGAAGATTTGTTAGTAAATCTATTATCTTTAAATTCGATTCCCTTTAAAGCACTTCCTAAACGAATTTCTCCTGAAAGATAATTGTTTTGTTTCTGTAGGTGCTCGATCTGCAAAGCCTTCATTTTAATAGAGGCGTTAATAAGATTTTTTAATTTTTCACGCGATTTTTTGTCTTCTAAATCTAAAAACCGCTCAAACCCTTCAGAGGGAGAAAGGTCTAACTTTAGATGCTTTTTTAGAAGTGCCTCTAAATCTTGTTTTGTTTGTTGAAGCTCTTTTTGAATTCCACCAGATAAATCTTTATAGTGCTGCTCAATGGGAGTCTGCTCAAGCCTAGAAACTTCCTTCTCATCACTTTTTACATCACTTGGAGAATCCTCCAAAGGTAGTGGAACAGAGAACCCTTGAAAAATAAAAAAAAGAAAGCCGAAAATTAAGAACGTTCTTTTGAGGAGGCTATGAGTGGCCATGTTAAAAACGCTCCTACAATAGATGCTGCGGTTCCCATAAAAAGAATTTTCCATAAAGCATTCCAAGAAAGTTCTTGTATGGGAGCTATTTTACCAAAAAGAATTGAAGAGAGTGGGCCTAATCCATATCTTAAAAATAAAGCCGTCATAAAAAGGCCTAAAGTTGACCCCAAAACTCCCATCACAATACTCTCGATGAGCAGGGGAGTGAAAATCCACCTCTTTGAAGCTCCAATTAAAGTAAGGGTCTCAACATCCTCTCGAGAAGACTCAAAAGCAATACGAGTGATATGGCTGACAAGTAAAATAACCACTACAAAAACCACGGTAAAAAGTAAATTGCTCCAACTTAACAAAACACCAGACGATCCCCTAGAAAGATCGCCGCTCCAAAGCTCGCCACCCAAATCAATATCGATCACTCCTTCCCATGTTTTCATACTCTCCATGGCGCCTTGAAGCTCTTTTTCAGAAACAGTTCCCTGCATTTTAACTCTATAAGTATTTGGAAGACTTTTCTCACTTAAACTAGAGGTCAAAGACTCACCAAATTTATCACGTAAGATCTTGAGGGATTCCTCAGAAGAAACTTTTTGGATAGAAGCAACCCAAGGAAATTGCTTTAATTGAGATTCAATTAAAGAAGCTTTTTCATTTAAAAGAGAGCCATCGACAAAAACGCTCATCTCCCCCTCTTGAGAACCCTTTGCCGCATGCATCAAACGCAGATTATCCGAAAGAGCCCAAAAGCCACCTAAAAGTCCCAAGCAAAACGCAATTGCAAGCAAGGTCAAAAGATTAGAAAAAGGTCGGCTTTTAAAGTGATTCCAAACAATTTTTAAAATCATGCATTACCCCAAAAATTAGGCGTCTTAAATCTTTGATCACTTGCAGGATGACTATCAGCTGGAAGCTTACCGGAAACCAATTCCAATACTCTTCCGCCAAAATCACGCACCAAAGTCATGTCATGAGTTGCAAATAAGACCGTCGACCCACGTGCTCTTAGATCTCTTAGCATTCGAACAAGCTGACGACTTGTAGGGGGATCAAGGTTACCCGTTGGCTCGTCCGCTAAAATAAGTTGTGGAGCACGAATAAGAGCTCGAGCAATCGCTACACGTTGCTTTTCACCCCCGCTTAAGCTTGCCACCCGAGAAAAAGCAATGTGAGTCAGATCCATGATCTGCAACATTTCAGCAACTCGCTTGCGTTTTGCATCACTAGCGAGTGATGTCCACGTAAGATTAAGTGCAATATTCTCAGATACATTCAATGAATTTAACAAACGATGATCCTGTAGAATAATCCCGATATCTCTTCTTAAAGACCGACGAGCTGAATCACCCATTCGGTGAATGGGCTGGCCCATTACAAAAATTTCACCGCGACTTGGGCGCGATAAACCCATGATCATTTTTAAAAGAGTCGTTTTTCCCGATCCTGAAGCTCCCGTTAAAAAAACAAATTCCCCTGGATTTAAGCGCAAGTGAATACCTGAAAGAGTTTTTGTCCCCGTATCAGAAAATTCTTTTTCAAGATCTTTGATTTCTATGACATACGGGCTGGAATTTACCTTGCTTGCGGCCATAGCTTCTATTCATTAGGATAAGTTCTACAACTGACTATGTCCACATCAGCAAAAAAAGAACAGGACTCTCCACAAGTTGCCCAAGGACTTATTCAAGAACTCACTCAAAAACTTAATTCTTGGGCAGACGCGTACTACGCAGAGGACAATCCCCTCGTGCCTGATTCTGTTTACGATGAAAACCTCAAAAAGTTGAGAGAGCTTGAAGTGAAATATCCCGAGCACATGCTTCCCGACAGTCCCACACTTCGCGTGGGAGCCAAAGTACGTGAGCAATTTCAAAAAGTTTCTCATAAAGTTCCCATGCTTTCGTTATCGAACGTCTTTTCAATTGAAGAGCTAAAGGCTTTCTTAGATCGTGCGGCTCGTCATATGGGAACAACCCAAGCTCCCTTTCCACTGAGTTGCGAAGAAAAAATGGATGGCCTCGCTATTTCTCTTCACTACAAAAATGGGGGCTTTCATCTAGGAGCAACCCGTGGCGATGGAGAAGTGGGCGAGGAAGTTACAGAAAATCTGCGCACCATTCGAGACATCCCTCTCAAACTTAAAGGTGACTATCCAAAAGAACTTGAAGTTCGAGGTGAGGTTTATATGGAGCTCAAAGCCTTTGAGCGGCTGAACGAAAAATTGCAAAAAGAGGGTAAAAAACTTTTTGCAAATCCTCGGAATGCAGCAGCTGGCAACATTCGCCGCCTTGACTCAAGCATAACAGCAAAAATGCCTCTTCGTTTTTTTGCTTACCAAATTGTAGGACTTGCACTAAATCAAAGCCAGGTTCTTCAAAAACTTTCTGAATGGGGGTTTCAAGTGAATTCTCACTGGAAACTCTTTAGTGATCTGAAATCTATTGAACAGTCAGTTACTGAATACGAAAAAATTAGAAAAAATCTCTTACGCCCTTATGAATTTGATGGGCTTGTTTTCAAAGTAGACTCCTATGAGCTCCAACAAGAATTGGGATTTGTAACCAACTCCCCTCGATGGGCTGTTGCTTATAAATTACCTGCCATTGAAATGCTCACTCAAATTGAAAAAATCTCAATCCAAGTTGGAAGAACAGGAGTGCTCACGCCCGTTGCTCACTTAAAAGCTGTAAACGTTGGCGGCGTTGTTGTTCAAAGAGCCACGCTTCATAATCTCGATCAAATACGCGCAAAAGATATTCGGTGTGGAGATACAGTTTGGATCAGAAGAGCCGGCGATGTGATTCCTGAAATTGTAAAAGTTGTCACAGAAGAGCGTCCTGCAAACACTCCACCCTTTGATATGCCTATTAGGTGCCCTGAATGCCAAGAAAAAATTGTGGCAACCAAAAGTCAGCACAAATGTCCCAACACCCTTTGCCCTGCCCAAGCTCTTGAGCGCCTGAGACACTTTGCCTCTCGCGGAGCGATGGATATCGTAGGGCTTGGCGATGAATGGATAGAAGAGTTTTTTAGCAATAATCTTATCAAAAATCCTTCGGATTTTTATCTTCTCAAAAACCATAGAGAAGAACTTCTTGAAAAAGAGGGATTGGGTGAAAAATCAGTTCAAAAAATGCTTACAGCAATTGAGAAATCAAAATCCCAAAGTGCTGCACGACTTTTGTTTGGACTTGGAATCAATCACGTTGGTGAGCGAATTGCGCAAGAGCTTCTTCAACACGCGGGATCCTTTTTAGAGCTCACTCAAATGAACTCTGAGCAACTTTTATCTTGCTCAGGAATTGGCCCAGAAATAGCCCAAAGTGTTTCAACATATTTTGCAAAAAATGAAGTAAAAAAAGAAATTCAAAAGCTTCAAGATGTGGGCCTGACAGCTTTCAAGGAAAAAATTAAAAAAGTTTCCGGTGGACCTCTAAGTGGAAAAACTTTTGTCATCACAGGAACTCTCTCGACCGAAAGAGGTCTTATTAAAAAAAGACTAGAAAGTTTAGGCGCAAAGGTGAGTGATTCTGTGAGCAAAAAAACAAATTATTTATTAGCAGGCGAGAATGCAGGATCAAAACTGACAAAAGCCAGAGAACTCGGCGTCCAAGTTTTATCTGAAAGTGAATTAGAAAAATTAATTAGTTAAGCAGGTTTTTTTACCCAGTTTTTACACCAACCACCAGCTGTCACAGGACCCGCTGCGATGATTTTACATTTTCCCCAACCCTCGTTTAATTTAGAGTATTGAAGACAATTGGTGCAATTATTTCCAGCTTTGTACGTTGGAAATTTAGTCGCATCAACAGTGGAAGCATCTTTTTTATAACCAAAAGCTTTTGCTAAAGGATGGGTTTCTTCCACTGGCTTAGGCCCGGGAGGTGGGGGAACTTCTTTAGCGGCAAATAAATTTCTCACTGATAAAAGCACAGGCGCTGCCACAACAAATGTTGCAAAGGAGCTTATAAAAGAGCGTCTTGTTATTTGATTTTTTTCAGTATTATTTGCCATAAATCAACTCTTACCCAGAGAAATTAAAAACTCAACTCAAATTCACACTCTTAAAACATGACTTATTTGTATAATTTAAGAAGTCCTAATGAGCCAATTTATAATCATCTGCGACAAGTTTCTGAAAAACCAAATCGCCTGACATAGGTCCTTTTCCAGGCAACTGTGCTTTTTCAATAAATACATAAGAATCAACACACTTGAAAAAAGCCTTATACTCTTCAACTCCCCACGATTTAGTAAAGTTTTTACTAGCAATTTTGGCAGAAAGGATCTTTACTTCGATTTTGGATTTATTTTTTTCATTCACAAAAATAACTTTCACTGTCGGCCACACAAAAAAAGCTCGAACTCGATGACAAAATTCCATAGCATTCCAAGTCGACCTAAAGATAGCCTCTTCTTTCGTGATTTTAGGAGCCAAAGTCACCAGCGCATCATCTTGTTTTTGTGAACAAAGCGCTGAAAAATCAGTTTTTAAAAAATCACTCATAAGCTCACCTCCAAGAAGCGACAGCTTTTGAAACATCAACTCGGCATTATCTTCGTCTTTTGGCGCATAGCGCTTTTCAAGCAGAACATCACCTGCATCGAGTGCGGCAACCATCTTTTGCAAACAAACACCCGTGACTTGATCACCCGCCTCTAAAGACCTCTGAACAGGTGCCGCCCCCCTCCAGCGAGGGAGCAAACTTGCATGGACATTAACGGCTGCAACTTTTGGCATGTCTAAAAACGTTTGAGGGAAAATATTTCCATAGGCAACAACAACAAAATAATCAGCTAGATTTTTTTTCAAAAAATCAACAAGAGCCAATCCCTCTTCATCAATCTTGCGCAAAGACTTGGGAGCAAAAACTTTTAATTTTTTTTGAAGCGCCCACTCTTTCACAGGTGTTGGCAAAAGCTCATGACCTCGCCCTTTGGGCTTATCGGGCTGAGTCACAACCGCTAAAATTTCAGAATTTTCAAAGCAAGCCTCTAGAGAGGGAAGAGAAAAGTCAGGAGTTCCCCAAAAAACAACCTTTTTTTTCACGAACTATTCTCCTTTGGAATCACGATCTTTTTCAAGCTGCATTTTATGAAACTTTTCAAGCAAGGTTCTTCTCTTGAAGGCACTTAAATGATCAATAAACATAACTCCGTTTAAATGATCAAGCTCATGTTGAAAAGCAATTGCATTCAATCCACTTAGTTCTTTTTCAAAACTTCTACCCGTGACATCTTGATATCGAACAGCAATTGTCTCTGATCTTTCGACAAGTCCATAAACTTGGGGGATCGACAAACACCCCTCTTCGTATTCAATACTGCCTTCAGCAGAAATAATTTCGGGATTGATATAAGCAATAGGATTTTTATCGACCTTCTTCGTATCTTCCGTGCGTTCGCGCCATTCTGTATCAAGTATAAAAACTCTCTTCAGCTCTCCAACTTGATTCGCTGCCAATCCAATTCCCTTGTAGAGATACATAGTTTCGCACATGTCTTCTACAAATTGACTGAGTTCTTTGCCGAATTCAGAAACGGAATGCGCCTTCTCTCTTAAAATGGAATCTGGATAAATAAGAACTTTCAAAACTTTAGCCATTTATAAATCTTTTACCTTATTGTAGACCCGACACGTGAAAGTCTTCCCGGGTCTTTGAACATTCGAATCATTCCTGGAAGCATATCCATTAGCGCTGCTAAAATGGCGGGACCCGAAGTATAGGGATTTACCTCTCCTGGAGGCGGAGAAAACCAAATAAACAAAACCCGACCCTTAACAAGTGAGCGATCTACAAAACCAAAGACCCTTCCATCAGAAGAGTTATCTCGATTATCTCCCATCACAAAATATTTATTTTGAGGAACAACTGTTGGGCAAACCTCGTTCACAAGATATCCGGACATTTCATTTATCAAATGCCCATCTGAATCCCTCTCTCCAACATTAATACACGGTTTGTTACGCTCTTTTTTAAAATATTCAATTCCGTCCTGAAGTGATTCAAATTGAGAGGGCGGAATTCTGTGTACCCAATGAAAATTTTCGCGTGCACCAGGAATTTCTTCACGCAAAAGTTGATTACGGTCCTCTAACTTAAATCCTTTTATGTTTTCTTGAGCATCTGCACTACTCACATTTGTTTGCACAAAAGGTTTACCGTTTACAATTGGAACTCCCCCACGAACTTCAATTGAATCACCGGGAATTCCCATGACTCGTTTCACGAAAAATTTTCCTGAATCCCGAGAATCTTGCACAGGATAATCAAACACAACAACATCACTTCTTTGAGGATCCGAAACCTTTACAAGAGAAATGTTTGTCAGAGGAATTTTAAAATCGTACGCTCCTCGAGCTACAAAAACATGATCTCCCACGAGCAGCGTAGGAACCATACTCTCAGAAGGAATCACATAAGGCTCTAAAATATAAACCCGTAAAAAGACAATAAAAAGTAAAGTCCAGACGATACCAATCAACTCGTTTTTCCAATACGATTGAGTCGAGCTAGAGGGCTTTTTATCTTTTTTCGCCATAGGATATTAGTTAAAGCCGAAAACATGGCAAGAGTCACCCATTTCGTGATTTTGATGAAGCTGCTAACCTATTTCAGTGGGAACTCTAGGTCGGTATATTTTAAAAGAAATTTTAAAGACTTTTATCCCTCTTTGGATTGGCCTTGCTTTTTTTCCAATGCTTGCAGAATGGCTTGCAACTGCTTTTAATCTTAATGGTTCAGCATTTGACAGTATTCTTGCCTACTCATTTAAAATTCCTTTTTATCTTCAACTTGTTTTTCCCGTCGCTTTAGTCGTGGCCACTGTTGTGGTTTTTCGCACAATGAATCGCAACCGCGAAATCGTTGCTCTGGAGTCTTTAGGAGTGCGTTACCGAGACCTTCTTCCACCACTTGTGATGACCGTTGTTTTAGCCGGCATTCCCTTTATTTTTATTTCTACAGAAATCGCGCCCAAAGGAATGAGAGCTCATTACACAAAATTTAGCGAACTTAAAGGAAGTACGCGTTCAAATGTGGGCCAAGTTAAAAAAGAAAAAATTTGGTATCGCAAAGGTGAAAATATTCTTTACAACGTAGGCTTTTACGATTCCCAAAGAAAAGAATTAATCGATGTAAGCCTTTATGAATTTGATACTGATTTTCAACTTGCAAAAATTACTTCTGCAAAAAAAGCTCAATGGTCTGGTAAAAAATGGAAGCTACTTGATGCCAATGTGCTTTTTGTAGGAAAAGAATATCCTCAAGCTGAACGAAAAATTTTTACAAAACTAGAAAATACAATTTTTGAAAAACCAAATGATTTAATTCGTTTTGACTTTAACCCTGAAGTACTCACTCAAGAAGAACTCTCAGACATCATTAAGCGCTATCAGCAATTGGGAATCAATACAGATATTTGGGAAACAACTTACTACAGTAGATTGAGTTATTTGGCTCTTGCTTTAATTTTAATGCTAATCGCGTTACCTAAAACTCTAGTCTTTAGACGTACAAATAATCTAGCAAAAGACTTAACGTTCATTACGGCTTTTTGTTTGTTTTTGTGGATCGTCTACTCACTTTGCCTCAACCTTGGCGCTGAAGGACATGTCGAACCCGCTCTAGCTGCATGGGCACCGGTTGTTGGGCTTTTTATTTATTCGCTTTTTGGAATCTTAAATTTAAATCTTAAGGGACAATCTGAATAGTGAGAGTTGAGCCCGGTTGACCCTGCCAAGAGATGTCTTCGATACCGTTGCTTCCTTCCGGACCTGGCGGGGTTTTCAAAAACAAACCCGCAGGGGCCGAGCTCTGTGATGAAGGTAGTCCTCTGTAAATCGCTTGGCAAGTAATGCGTAGTGTTACGGCTTGGTTGAGTAAGAAAAATTGCTAGCGATTTTTAATAAAACCTCAAAAAAGCCAACAAAAAGTTTTGCACTCTTTCATGGCGCACTATATAACTCTTTAAGTCCAGGCAATGATCTAAATGTTCATTACACGGAGAGGTGGCAGAGCGGTTGATCGCGCCAGTCTTGAAAACTGGATTATCCGCAAGGGTAACGTGGGTTCGAATCCCACCCTCTCCGCCATAATAAAATCCAACAATTTGAACGCAGTGAAAATTTGTTGGGATTTATTTTGGCGAAATTTGTGAGATGAGAACCAAGAGCTGGCCGCGCGAAGCGAGAAAGGCCAGCGACGTGGTCAGGCGGAGGGTTCGAAGAACCCGAGCGCTTGACTTCGAATCCCACCCTCTCCGCCATTTTATTTTGATTTTTTACTTAAAATTGATTCGTAAAGAGTAATCAGAGATTTTGCGTTCTTTTCCCAAGAAAACTTTTCAGCAACTAAGCGTGCTTTTTTTGATTCCTCTAAAATTAAATCTCTATTTTTATTGATTAATTCAAAAATTTTTAAAATTGAAACTGCAGATAGAGGATTAGCCTCATCAGTAATCCATCCTCCACCAAATTCGCGCACCTCTTTTGAAAGAGCAACTTGTGGAGAAACAATAACGGGAACCGCATAAGAAAGAGACTCCAAAACTGCGACTCCAAAGTTTTCATTAAAAGAAGGAAGTATAAAAACATCAGCCCAATTAAAGGCCTCTTCCTTGGCTTTCCCCGAAAGAAAGCCACAAAACTCAACTTCTCCTTGAATTTTTAAACTTTGCACCATTTTTTGCAAATAAATTTTATAGCTCTCATCACCAGGATTAGGCTCTCCTGCAATCTTTAATTTTAGATTAATGCCTTTTTGAATGGCTTTTGAAACTGCCTCCAAAATAGCAGGTATATTTTTCTTTTTGTGAAGGCGAGAGATAAATAAAATATTGAGATTTCGATCTTTTATTTGTTCCTTCACAACATAGGAAGGAAGATTTACGCCTAACGGTATCTCATCAATCCTCGCAAATGGAAAATTTTTATTTATGTCTATCTTTTCAGAAAGGGCTGTTGCATGAAAAACAGAGGCAAATCTAATGTTATTTTTTTCAATAAAATTGATCCAGAATTTCTTTAAATGCTTTTTTTTTCCTTTTAATTCATATCTAGTTAACATTCCGTGAGGAGTCAGAGCATAAGGAACATTCCTAAAGCGAGCACAGGTCATGGCGACATGTGAAGTATAATTAAAAACACTATGAATATGAACTAAATCATAATTAGAAATATTATCGTTGAGCCATCTTTTAAGAGAGGGGACATAATCCCTAAAAACTTTAATTCTTGGAAGTAATATCACCTTTTCTTTAATTCGATCAAAATCGACAGTTTCAAGCTTCGAAACAAATGAATATGTTGATAAGAGATCAACATCGAGGCCTTCTTTGTTTAAAAAATTAACCATATTTATAGCAGCCTCAGACGGGCCCCCAAAAATTTTATCTATAGAAGGAATAACGTGCAAAATTTTCATTTAAATTCCCTCAACCGATTCAGCTAGTTCGAACGCATATTCTGCCTCGTCATGAAAATCGAAACGTGATTTCTTGAGAATTTCTGAAATGTTTAATGCGGCTGACTTCGTACTGGATTCGCTTTTAATCCATTCTTCAACGCAAGAATATCTTAAACTTTGACTAAGTTGCCCAAAAAAATGAAAAAGAGAATCGGTATTCTGATTATTAGAATATTCTTTTTTCAAAAGACTCCACCACAACAGCCTTCCCTCAACTGCTCCCAGTTGTGTTAAAGACCATGCCAGCAAGCGTTGTATTTGTAATTCCTCTGGAGAAAGCTTCTCGGTAGTATCATTTACAATCTCTAATAATTTATCTTTAAAACTAACATCTTGAACTCGACCAATCACATAGAGATAAGATGGCATTGAGGAAGGATTCATTAACTCTCGTAAAACTTCTTCTCGATAAATCTTTCTGTGCTCAGGCAGCATACCTAACCCCATCAAAGCATTCGCACGAACACGAACTGTTGAATGATTAATAAAGCTTTTAAAAACTTCTGCTAAGTTTTTATTTCTAAGAAGTGCAAGTGCCTCAAGAGAATTTGCAATAATTCGAGGATCTTTGTCTTCTAAGCCAATCATAAGTAAAGCAATTGCATTATCTCCAAATAAACTACTTACAAGCAAAGCTGCGTTTAAACGAACAGAGAGACTATGTGTATCGCGTCCACTCAAACAAACATTCAAAATAAAATTTGTACCTTTGTGAGTTTTAGAATTTCTAACTGCTTCCATAACTGCTAACTGAATCTCTTCTTTATCTGATTTGAATTCTTTAATAATTGTCTCAAGCGCTCCTTCTTCTTGAGAATATCCGAGTCCTAAAATGATTGTTTTCCGTAAAAGTTTTTTTGGATTTTCATTTAGCAACTCCTGCATAAGCTTTGGATAGCCTCTAGGCCTAATATAAGAAAGTCCTATTGCACTTAAAATAGAGGAAACTTTTCCGCCTCTTAAGCTATCAGAAAAAAACTTTGAATAATTTTTTACTGATATAGAAGCGACTAAAAACATCCCCAACGCTCCCGCAAAAGTTAACCACGGACTGATTTCAAGTAAAAAACCTGTTGGATGAAACTTTTGTAAAACGCTTAAGATCAAAAACAAAAATCCACATCCAGTAAGTAAAACTGCATGGTGCATAAAACGCAGCCCCAAGCGCTGAAAGGGAACAAAGAAGCTAAGGAGAAGAGTCATATTTGGTCCATAAATTCCTCGCTCCAAGCCTCTTGCAGAAGCCCCTAAAAAGAAAAATGTTTCCTTACTAGGTTCAAAAAATGCCATTACTTGAACCAACATCAAAAAAATACCTGCAAAACCAATAGCCTTAAAAGGAGAGAGTCTTGTTCGGTAAGAAAGAATTCCAAAAATTGTCGATATTAAAATCGTTAAAAGACTTCCAAAAGAATAAAGCAAAAGAATATTTTTAAAAATTTCAGCTGAACCAACAGATGAAGTTTTGATCATACTTTTTACTTGAAAATCTTGAAACTGACGAAAAATACCGGTGCTCAATGCAAAAAATAAAAAGCCTAAAAATATAGCTCTTGTAACAGGAATGAGTAGCTTAGGGTCTATTGGTCTATGAGTAAAACGTACCTCGAGTTGCCTTCGATGACCAAAGCGATAAATAACCAAGGCTCCCCAAAAAAATGCTAAAATAAAACTAATCCTGGAGATATAGAATGGAGATTTTTTTTCCATTTCTGTCGTTAAAATAATAAGAGTTGCTAACAAAGTCCCTATTTCAAAGCCAATCAAATTAAAGTAATGAAAACTTCCTACTTGTGCCGGGTTCACGTAGCGATTGGATAATTCAGTTTGAACCAATCGTGAGGTCTCAGAAAAAAATTGCAGACTAAAAACCCAAAGACCTAAAAAACTCAGCTTCGTAAAGCCATCACTCGTTTTATCGATAAAAAATGAAATACATGTAATAAAAAAAAGAAGCCCTAAAAATAGCCAAACCCCATACCGAGAGTAGCGCATTCGTCGAGAAGGAGCGGCATTAAGCCGTGGAATGAGGTTACAAAAAATAAAGAGCGACACAATATTCACAAGAGCTGCAATCTGGGGCTGAGTCTCTGCAAGAAAAATCGCTTGGCCCGAAATAAAGCTAAGGTTAACGAGTAGCCCTGCGAAAATAGATGCTACAAATATACAAACTCTTGGATCTTGTACGCTTAGAAATGTCATCTCTTTGTATTAAGTCTACGCTAAGTTGAAAATTTCTCAAAAAGATCTAATCTCAAACATTCACCGCTAAAAAAATTACTTCCTCCACCTAATGATATGTCCTTCGGGAATGGGATATGAGGTTCTCTGGGCTCCTTCTTATAAAGGATTTACAGATGGTGGATGCTATGTAGATTTTGCAAGCTTTTCCGTCCATGTTCCAGTTATTTACAATTAAACAACTTTTCAGAACTCTATGCCTTTTTAAAGTTTTCGACTTGCGATTTATAATGCCAAAGGGCAACATGGGCCTATTCCCCAAACAGGGGGTTCTGAGATATGGAAAAAACATCTTCTTATTTGGTGATCTCTAGGCGATATCGCCCCCAAAAGTTTGAAGATCTTATTGGTCAAGAGGCTCTTGGCCAAACTCTCAAAAATGCTGTTCTCCAAAATAGAAGCTCTCATGCATATCTTTTCACCGGCCCTAGAGGTGTGGGCAAAACAAGTGCAGCGCGAATCATGGCCAAAGCCCTTCGCTGCGAAAGCCCCGATAGAAACAAAATCCCCTGTAATGAATGTCCCTCTTGCCGCGAAGTGATTGATGGCAAATCCATGGACGTCATTGAAATCGATGCGGCCTCTAACACAGGCGTCGATAATATTCGTGAGCTTCGAGATAGCGTTTCTTACGCCGCTGGCAGTGGAAAATATCGAATCTTTATCATCGATGAAGTTCACATGCTCTCAACAGCGGCTTTCAATGCTCTTCTCAAAACTCTCGAGGAGCCTCCACCGCACGTTGTTTTTATTTTTGCGACAACTGAAATTCACAAAGTTCCTGCAACGATTCTTTCTCGTTGCCAGCGCTTTGATTTTAAACGTATTCCCAATGAAAAAATTTTTTCGTGGCTCAAAGAAATTTGCAAAAACGAAAACGTCAAAGCTCAAGACGATGCTCTTCATTTAATTACTGAAGAAGCCGAAGGCTGCATGCGAGATGCTCAATCCCTGCTCGATCAATCCATTGCTTTATCTGGTAGCGAACTTAATCGCGATGATCTTGAAAAGATGTTGGGCTTTATTCCTCGAAAAGGATTTTTTGAGCTCATTCGCTCTCTCGTTGCACACAATCATGGGCAAGCTTTGAACTTATGTTCCTCTGCTTTATCTGGAGGAGCCGATCCTAAAATTTTACTTTCTCGCTTGGTGAGCGTTTACAGAGATTTAAATTTTGCAAAAGTTGCCAATCAATATCTCACCACAGATCCAGACTACAAAAAACTACTCCAAGAAGCTGCGGCGGGACTTTCTCTTGATGAAATTCTTGTGGGTCTTGATCAATGTCTTTCCCTGCAATCACATCTTAATTCAAGCATAGATGCCCAAATTGCCGTAGAAGCTCTGATCGTGAAGCTCTCTGTTCACAGAGCGGGCTTGCAAGCTGAAAGCACGCAACAAAGCAAAAGCGCACCGCAGACACAAACACCACCTCCGCAAGCTCCCCGAGCCCCTATAACTCAATCACCCTCTCCTCGAACAGGATCCCTCATCGATAACTTTCATGATTTTTTACGTCGTGATCGCCCCGCGTGGCTCCCCGTGATGAAAAGCATCCGAAGCTTTGAACAAAAAGGGACGCGCGTAGAAGTGATTGCTGAAAACGATTTTGCAGGTAAACGCCTTGCTTCAAACGACGGTCAAGCGGTTTTGAAACAATGCTTTGGAACTCAGCTAAGCTTTGAAGTTCGCCTTGAAGGAGGCGCTAAAGAACCTCGGCTTTCTCCCCAAGAAGCTGCCAAAATAAAGCTCAAAGAAGCCAAAGAAGATGCCGCCGTACAATCAGCCCTCAAAGCTTTTAAGGGAAAAATTTCTGAAACAAAAATCGTTGAAGAAGATAGCTAGATTTAATTCCTCACTAGGCCTAAACTCTGAACTATGAAATTTCCAAATCAAGGTGGAATGGGCCAGCTTTTGGCGCAGGCTCAAAAAATGCAACAAGAACTCAAGGTTCTGCAAGATAAGCTTTCCAAAGAAGAATACTCCCTTGAAAGCGCAGGCGGCAGAATCAAAGTTACCGTCAACGGCAAAAATGAAGTTCTCAAACTCAACATTTCAAAAGAACTCGTGAGTGCAGGCGATGCTGATATGCTCGCAGATATGGTGAAAGTGGCCATCAACCAAGCTCTTGGCACTGCTCAGAAAAAAATGTCCGATGAAATGGGCAAGATCGTTCCTCCGGGAATGGCAGGAATGTTCTAAGAAATTCATGCTTCCAAAGGCACTGCGATCACTCGTCTCAGAATTATCTAAATTTCCAGGAGTGGGTGAACGCACGGCCTTGCGCTACACTCTACATCTTCTTCGTTCTAAGAATAACCAAGTTCAAGACCTCATTCGAAGCCTTGAAGATGTAAACGCTGCAATCGGAACGTGCCCTACTTGTTTTTTTTGGACCGAAGAAGCTCGCTGTCCTCTATGCGAAGACACGGGTCGAGTTTCCAATAAAATCTGCGTCGTTCGCGATGCACCCGATGTCCTAGCTCTTGAGAAATTCAAAAAACACCCTTGGAAATATCATGTTCTGCAAGGGCTTCTTTCACCACTTTCAGGCCGTGGACCTAAGCAAATTCGCCTCGATGAACTCATCAAGCGCCTGTCTACTGAGGGCTACCAAGAATGCATTTTGGCTTTCGATGCCACGTTAGAGGGAGACGCCACAGCACTCTATATTCGTCAACAAATCAGCGAGCTTCAAATGAACGTGAAAATTTCTCGAACAGCACTTGGGCTGCCAGCGGGATCTTCTGTTGAGTATCTTGATCCCTCCACTCTTGAACATGCCCTCAATCATAGGTTTGAGCTCTCATGATTCACTTTTTTCAAGAGTTAAACACTCTTTATCATCGCTCACTTGTGGTTTCGCTTAATAGCCAGAGCCAAGATGCTTTTTTTAATGAATGGATTAGTTTGCTCTGGGATATGTCTCCCGATCAAAAAAGTTTTTATACTTTGCCTTTTAAAAAAGACAAAGCAGCAATAGTGAATCGTTGGGCAAGCGGGTCGCTGGGAATGAGAAACAAAAGCGAACAACGCTTTCTCTCAACGAGCCTTAGTTTGAGCGAATTAAAAGCCAAGCCCAATCTCACTGATCTCGGAGATAGTTTATTTATCGAAGTTGATTGGTCTCATCCTGAAACAAAAAATCTTTTTAACTGGGTCCCCACTGCTTCTCTTAGTTCAAAAAAGCTGGTTTGGTGCCTCAAAAATCAACTAAGCGCCCAACCCAGCCTCCATGAACTTGCCTTAGACAAAAAAATGAAAGAAATTGCCCCCGATTCGCTTAGAATTTTGTGGAAAGATGCTCAATTTATGCGTGATGCACTTGTATGGGCGCTAAATTTTTAATAACGTAAAAAACGATTCGCTGGTAGCTCAGTCGGTAGAGCAGGTGACTGTTAATCACCTGGTCGGGGGTTCGAGTCCCTCCCAGCGAGCCATTTTTTAGACATTTCCCCATAAATTCTGCTCATAGATTTGCGGTTTAAACCTTGCATCCTCTCTTCTGTCTTGCGATCATCATAAAAGACCTATTTTATTTTGGAGAAAAAATGAATTGCCTTCGATGTAAATCTAAAATGCTTGTTCTTGAAAATCGTTCCGTAAAATTTGACATCTGCTATTTAGGCTGTGGCGGAATCTGGTTTGACTGGATGGAATTCAAAAAAATAGACGAATCACACGAGGCCGATCCCGAATTCATCAAAAAACTTTCTCAGTGTGCAACTAAAAAAATAAGTCTTTCCGAAAAAATAAGTTGTCCAAAGTGCCCCAAGCAAACCATGGTTCGTCGTTTTAGTTCTATTAAAAAAACTTCAGAAATAGATGAGTGTCCTAATTGCGGTGGATTTTGGTTAGACGCAGGAGAACTTCTCTCCATTCACTCCGAATATAAAACCGAAGATGAAAAACAAAAAGCATCCCAAAAATATATTGCCGATCTTTTTGCAACTAGCCCCGTTGTTGCAAAAGAACATGCTGAGACTAAACAAGAACTCGATAAAATAGATAAGTTCAAAAACGCTGTCCGTTTTATTTGTCCAAGCTATTACATTTCTGGCAAACAAAGATGGGGTGCATTCTAGTACGATCATGCCTTCCTTCGATATAGTTTCAGAAATTAACTGGCAAGCTATGGACGATGCCATCAATCAAACGCTCAAAGAAATTATTAATCGCTTTGATTTCAAAGGCATCAAAGTTGAAATCACCATGGATCAAAAAGAAAAAATTGTAAAAATTTCTTGTAGTGAATCGTACAAATTAGAATCTGTAAAAGATGTTTTTCATCAACGTCTCGTGAAACGTGGCGTGCCCTTACTTGCAATTGAGTACGCTGAGGAAGAAGAAGCAAGCCGTTCTGGTGGAAGAGTTGTGGCTAAAGTTGCGGCAGGTGTTTCTAAAGAAAAAGGTAAAGAAATCGTTGCTTATCTCAAACAAAATGCCAAAAAAGTTCAGGCTCAAATTCAAGATGAAAAAGTTAGAGTAAGCAGTAAAAGTCGCGATGAACTCCAGGAAACAATCGCTCTTTTAAGAACTCAGGAAGCTAAATTCGCTATTCCTCTGCAGTTCAATAACTTCCGAGAATAGGCTCCGATAAAGAAATTTTGCGCTGTGCCATATGCCAAACCATTGCACACACCCAATAAAAATAAATGTTAAAATTTAAATTGCTTGTATCAAAAAAACAAACTTGCATTTAATTTGAGTTGTATTTTTCTTGTTGTTTTTTTTGTGACGACAAAATTCATTAGATTTTATCTTCCCGATCCTTTGACTCTATATTCAGAATTGAGAAGCGAAAAAATAGAAATGATCAACAGACTTGCTGATTCAAGCAACGTGGCAATTTTTGGTAACAGCCACATAAACTCTGGTTTTGACCCCAGAGCTTTTGACAACGAGGCCAAAAAAAACGGATTCAATTTAAAAAGCCTTAATCTTGGGCTTCCTGGTGGGAGCCACACAGAGGTATTTCATCTAGCAAAAAAATTTATGAGTAGAAAAACTAAGGCTCTTGATTCAGAAGCGCCTCAGTTAATTATTCTTGAAATTACAAATGGAGTAAATTTTCCTCCGGGTAATCAATATACTACAAGAAGCGTCAATATCTATGATTACGAAACCACTAGGCTAGCATTCAGCTTAAAAAATTTTAACACAAATGACATTGAAAAATCAATCGGCCAAAAAGCAATTGCTCTTAGTGGCTTTATCTTGAATTCACTCAATACAGGGATGCTCAGTAACTATATTTTTTTAAATAAAAACTTTGATCCTAATAAACTTTCTGAAATGTTAGAAAATGATAAAAGAGGATATGGGGAGTCACTTCGCAAAGCAACTGCCTCAGAGATCTATACCTTATTAAACGATAAAGCCTTTCTCGGTGACCCAAGAAAATTTTTATTTATAAACAATGAAAAAATTATTGAAGCTTTGCTACAAGAAAAAAACTCAAAGAATTTCAAATTCTCTTTTATCGCCGCACCCAAGTTAGATAAAAAGTGCATAGATTATCCAGAGGCATTGACTGTTCATGGTCACGTAGTGCCAATTTTCAATTTCACCTGTTTGAAAAAAAATCCTGAGCTTTTTGAAATTCAAAATTGGTCAGACCCAGGACATCTTAATTATTATGGTGCTCAAAAGATGTCTTCTCTTCTGGCTAAAAAAGTCACTCAATGGCTTAAAAAAGGATTTAACTAATGTTATTTACAGAATTTCGTTTTTTCTTTTTTCTTTTTATTGTCCTTTGTGTTTATTGGTCCTTAAACAATAATCAACACAGGAAGACATTTCTTCTCATCGCAAGTTATTTTTTTTACGGATGCTGGGATTACCGTTTTTTAAGTGTGCTTTTTTTACTTTCAAGCCTCGATTATTATTTTTCAAAAAAAATATTTGAAACTCAAAAAAAATCATCCAGGAAAACCTATGTTTTCTCGAGCATCATGATGAATCTGAGTGTTCTTTGTTATTTTAAATATTTTAATTTCTTTTTAAATTCCGCAGCAAACTTTATTCAATTTCTTGGGTTTAAAGCCAATCTTCCTACACTTAACATTTTACTTCCCGTTGGGATTAGTTTTTTCACATTTCAATCACTTAGCTACACAATTGATGTGTATCGAAACGACATAAAACCCGCAAAATCACTTTCTGACTACTTAACTTTTGCTGCTTTTTTTCCACAACTTATTGCAGGC
>JBILWH010000055.1:0-6957 GCA_044370015.1 Bdellovibrionota bacterium
TTCAAAATTCATGAAAGGTCTCAAATGACGCGTGTTGCTCTTGAGGGATATGTCCTTGATGTTGGTTTTTCGAACACCGTACCCGCTCATCGCGTAACAGGTATTATGTCTTATGACTCTGAGCCCTTACGAAGATATTGCCAGGACATGGAACGCATGCACCGAGTAATAGATGCAACTAAAGGTAGAAAAGTAAAATCTCTCGTTGTTCTTGATTCTCAGCACATCGTTTTATCTTCACTTGCAAGAGAAACTCTTTCCGACAGATTTTCAAATCTTCTTCCTAAAGAGTCAGAAGCAACGCCTTGATGATTTAAGTTACAGAGCCTAGGATGTTGAAATGGATAAAGCCTCTCATTTGAGCCACAATTCATCCAACCATTCATCTATGCTTGTTGTGATCTCTGCTCCTAGTGGTGGAGGTAAAACAACCCTGACTCGTGAGCTTATGTCTCGTTTTGAAAATTCACGAAGAAGTATTAGCATCACAACTAGACCTCAGAGAAATACAGAAATCCCCAATCAAGATTACGTTTTTGTAAGTGATGGAGATTTTGATCAACTCGTTGAAAAAAAAGAGCTCGCTGAATGGGCTTTGGTTCACGGTTATCGCTACGGAACAACTAAAAAATTCATTGATGAAGCTCTCAAAGAAGGAGCTATCCTCTTTCTCACTCTAGACGTTCAAGGAGCAGCCTCTATTAAGGCTACCTATCCCAAAGCTTTGACCTTTTTTATCAAGCCACCAGATTTTGACGTTTTAGAAACTCGCTTGCGCAAAAGAGGCACAGAAAACGAAGATGATATCCGTCGGCGGCTTGAAAATGCTCGACGAGAACTAAGTCGCATTGAAGAATTTGACTATTCTGTTTTGAACGATCGCCTTGACCGAGTGACTTTAGAAATTGAGTCGATTATCCGAAAAAAATTACAGGGTTAGTATAACTCATAACAAATGGAAGAATTCGATAACCAAGTCACTCTTGAAGAAGTTAATGCGGTTATCAAAACCTATTACCCCGACGCTGATTTTGGATTAATTGAGCGCGCTTATAAGTTTTCTCACTCACGTCATGAAGGACAAAAAAGAAAATCTGGCGAAGACTACATTGTTCATCCTTTAAGCGTTGCCAAAATACTTGCCACCATGAAGATGGACCTACCCGCAATCGTTACAGGCATTCTTCACGACACTGTTGAAGACACTCCTGCAACTCTTGAAGATGTTCGAAAAGAATTTGGCCAAGAAATTGCTTTTCTTGTAGATGGCGTCACAAAGATTTCTCAAATTCAGTTCAGCACAAGTCACGAAAAACAAGCCGAAAATTTTCGTAAAATGATTTTGGCTATGGCCAAAGACATTCGTGTCATCTTTGTAAAACTTGCGGATCGTACGCACAACATGCACACGCTTCATCATCTTAAGACTGAAAAGCAACTCAAGATTGCTGAAGAAACGCTTGAGATTTACGCTCCCCTCGCAAATAGATTGGGTATTAGCTGGATGAAGATCGAACTTGAAGATTTGAGCTTCAAATACCTTAAGCCCGACGTTTATAAGAAAATCACTCAACTTATTAACAAGAAAAAAGCTGAACGCGACGAATACATTCAGAGCCTTATTCGAATTATAACAGAAAAAGTATCGCAGTACGGGCTTACCGTTGATGCCGTAGGACGCGCTAAACACTTCTACTCCATCTTCAAAAAAATGGAGTCTCAGCAAGTAAACTTCGAAGACATCCATGACATCGTTGGCTTTCGTATACTCACAAAAAAGATGAGCGAGTGCTATGAGGTTCTAGGAATCGTCCACTCGTTTTTTAAACCTGTTCCTGGACGCTTTAAAGACTATATAGCGATGCCGAAGAACAACATGTACCAATCACTCCATACAACGGTAATTGGGCCTTATGGTGAGCGTTTAGAGATTCAAATTCGAACTCAAGAGATGCACAAGGTGGCAGAACTCGGGGTTGCCGCTCACTGGGAATACAAGAGTGGTCGACTGAGCGAAAAAGACAGCTCTAAATTTCACTGGCTTCGAAAGTTAGCCGAAAACCAAGATTCAGAAAGCCCCTCTGAGTATCTCGAATCACTCAAACTAGAATTGTTTATGAGTGATATTTACGTTTTTTCTCCCAAGGGGCAAATTTATGAGCTCTCATCAGGTGCAACGCCACTAGATTTTGCCTACACCGTTCACACAGAAGTGGGAAACAAATGCCTTGGAGCAAAAGTAAACGGAAGAATCGTCCCCCTTAAACATAAACTCCGCTCGGGAGATACCGTTGAAATTCTCACAAGCCCCAGTGCTCGACCCAACAAAGACTGGCTCAAAATTGTTAAAACAAGCCGAGCAAAAGCAAAAATCAGACAAGTTATTCGATCAGAAGAACGTGCGCGCGCGCGTGATCTTGGACTCGAAATTTTAGAACGTGAATGCAAACGCCTTGGCGAAAGCATGAACAAAATTGAAAAACGAAAAGACCTTGAAGAAGTAGTCTCAAAGCTCTCTTTTGCCTCCTTTGATGAAATGCTTATTTCTATTGGCTACGGTAAAGCAGGCCCCGAGAAACTTCTGGAATTTATCTTCCCAGACTCCAAGCCGATTGAAACAGAAGCCCCAGACACAAAGAAAAAAGCCCCCCTTAACGGAGCCAGCAAAACAAGACCGCGATCTTTGATTAAAATCAGAGGCCTTGAGGACGAAGTGCTTGTTCGCTTTGGAAAATGCTGCAATCCGCTCCCAGGTGAAGAAATAGTAGGATACATTGCCCGCGGTAAAGGTGTGATGATCCACAAACTAGACTGTAAAAAAATCCTCGACCTCGATCCAAATAGAGCGATCGACGTGATTTGGGATGTGAATCCAAACATTCGCAACTTAATGGTTCGAATCAAGATTTTTTGTAAAGATGAGCCTGGAATCTTGAATAAAGTTTCTCAAGTTATTTCAGAAAAAGGCGTAAATATTAAATCAGCAAATATTCGAGCTCGAAACGATAAAAAAGCAACGGGCATTTTCGATCTAGAAGTAAGCGATAAAATTCAACTTCATGATTGCATTCGAGAAATTGAGCAACTGGATGGAATCATTTCAGTCGATCGTATTCAAAATTAACGATTCAAAGAGCGCAGCCATGTTCGCTGTTGTTTAGCAAGTTGCCTATGGCGAATGAGAATTTTTTCTTTTAAATCCACATAACTTATTTTTTTTTGAGTGAGATAATCAACAACCTCAAAGTAGCCTATTGTTTGTAATCCAGGCTCGATAGGAGAAAAAGACTTAAGCAACGCTTCCACTTCTTCAAGCCATCCCGCCTCAAACATTTGATCAATACGTTTTTTTAATTTTACTTCAAGAAGATCTTTTTCAACTTCTAGAATCAACGTTTCAACGATGGGGTAAAGCGCTTGATCGCTCCCTCTACGGAGCAAATCAAAGCTTAACTCTTGTCTTAAAACTAAATCTCCATAGCGAAAAATTCGAAAATGATCATTCAGATGCAAAAAACCACTCCAACGAGAATCAACTTTCTTTAAAGCTTCTAAAGTTTTTTCTGCACCCTGTGATTCTAAAACTTTTATAAACTTGGGATCACTGGCCTCACCTGGAGCGGCTCCTTCTAAAATAAACCTTTCATAGAAATGAGTTCCCCCAACAAAGACTGGAGGGAGAGAACTTGACTGTAAATCACTCAAAGATTGATAACTCTCTAAACCCTTAAGGACCGCTGATTTCATAATAGAGGCATTTATTTTTTCAATGACAGAAACTAGATCAAGACCCAACCATTCAAAAGCAACTCTTTCATCACCTAGAGGCTTGGAAGACCCTAAGTTTAACTCCTTATAAGCCGCCACGGAATCAAGACTCACAAGGATTGGCTTTAGAGAATACTTTTTGCAAAAACTTATGACGGTTGAAGTTTTTCCACTCCCCGTGGGGCCCAATACAGAAAGTGGAACAGCTCTAGACCATTCATCAATGGATCGAATAAATTTTCTCTGCAATTTCATGAGCGATGAAATTCCTCTTCGAGCTTGGCATGAGAAAAGGGAATCCACGTCGGTCTTCCATGAGGACAAAACTCTTTCCAATCAACTTGATCCAACTGCAAAAGAAGAGACTTAATTTCATCGTTCGTTAAACGCTGACCACGACGAACGCTTCCATGACAAGCCAGAGAACTCGCAATCCAAACCTTCAACTGATGCAGCAAAGACTCAAGGTTCTCACTCCCCTGCGAGCGTTCAAAAACCTCATCAAACACATGCTTCCAGTTTACTTTTCTGTCAGTTTTAGGTTCACTAAAAAAATCAAGCTCATTTTTCGTATTAGAAATTCCCTCAAACCCAAAGCTTTCAAAAGCTTGAAGAATTTTTTCTTCATTTCCTTGAGCTGCTAAAGGAATTTTTACCTTGAGCGGCAAAAGCAAAGCTGTAGAAGGAAACAACTCCTTCTGCATAAATTCATGGAAGCGAACACGCTCATGAGCCGCATGTTGATCAATGATGATTAAACCCTCTGGAGACTCACACAAAAGCCAAGCCGCTCCCGCCTCTCCCACAACTCTTAAAGAAGAAAAAAATGTTGAACGTGTAGTTTTTTGAATCTCACAAAAAGAGACAGGGCTAAAAGAAGTATTATTCAGATCTGAAAAGTTTTGTGAAGAAATGCTTGATTCAACTGTCTTGTTAGAAAAAGAAGGAAAAAACGAAGGGTCGTCTAAACTGTTTTTTTCCTTTTCCTCAATTACAAGAGGCAAATGAAGCGCTTGCTTGATTGTTTCATAAATAAGTGAATAGAGAGGAAAATCCTGACTCCATCTGACCTCTTTTTTCTGAGGATGCACGTTTATGTCTACCACGCTTAAATCAACATCGAGATAAACAACACCTCGCGGGTAATGCCCCACTTCAATCAAAGAGCCAAAGGCTTCACGAAGCACATAAGGTAAGCGCTTATCCTCAACACATCGACCATTAACAACAAAATAAATATCTCGTGAATTTCGAGCATAATGAGGGGCTTTTAAAAAAATCAACTCAAGTTTTTTTAATCCATTTGGATGAACTTTAGGTTCAGCATGAAAAAAATCATCTTTAATTTTTTTTAGAATCTCAGATACTCGCGTCGCTCGATCTGAAGCCCCAAAAACATACTCCTCGTTTATTTCTCCGCTTGAACTCATCAAGTAAAGACTCATAGCTCGATCAGGATGAGCCAATGCCATTTCAAGAAAAACTCGAATACATTTTGAAGCCTCAGAATTTTGAGACTTCATAAATTTAAGTCGAGCAGGAGTGTTAAAAAAAAGATGGTGTACTCTAACTGTTGTTCCAACATTGCGAGTTGCTGGCAAAGTTGAATAGTCAGAACCACTTCTTTTTAAAAGCCAAGCATTAGGAGAATCTTTTTCTTTTGAGAGAATCTCTAGCTGAGAAATAGCAGACAAAGCCGCGAGAGCTTCTCCTCTAAAACCCAAAGAAGAAATCTGATCTAAATCATGCAGGCTTTTGATTTTACTTGTGGCATGCCTTTGACAACAAACCTCTAAATCCTCAGGAGACATTCCCCAACCGTTATCTTGAACCTCAATTAAATCAAAACCTGAAGAAATTAGCTTGATAACAATCGTGCTCGATCCCGCATCAAGTGAGTTTTCTACCAATTCTTTTATTACCGACGCTGGATTTTCGACAACTTCTCCGGCTGCAATTCGATGAATAACACTTTGATCAAGAAGACGAATTTTATGTTTCATTTTTAGCTTGTTGTGCCAAGTGAGAAGCTTACAAACTTTAACTTTGGATTCAATCTAAAAAAAATGATAAAAAGAAGCTTACTCCCTATGCTTAAGACTTTAAAAAAATTCATTTTTTCTCTTATTTTTACCACTTCTCTTGCGCAAGCGGGTCTTTTTAAACTCATCAACGTGAAGGGCCAAGGCGTAGTAGACGATACACAAGCGCAAGCCATTGCAACCCTTGTGTCAGAGCAAGTTAATAAAAACCTTCCCTCTGCAGACACTCAAACAGACTTTTTCAAAGGAATGTCTAACGCAAACACGATTTCGGCTGCCGGCACAACAACAAGCTACGCACCTGTTTATAAAAATTTTTTACTAGGACTAACCGTCAGCGCCGGAGCGGATCTTGGCGCCAAAAAATTTACCGACTTCAAAAATATAACTCAAAACCCAGAGCAATTTAAAGGCTTTGGTTTTCAAGCTGCTATTATCCTCGGATTAAACGCAAATAATTTTTTCAAGGCTTCGTGGCTCGAAGCACATCCCTTAAATTTCTATCTTGCCGGATTTGGTTTGAATCGAAGCTTTAAAGAAGTAAATGCAAAATATTTTGGAGCCGGGATTGGATTGCAGTACAAAATTTTCAATGAAAAGAACTGGGGATCCAAAAGCTTCAAATGGACTGGCCTCGATCTATCAACTGGTTTTATGTATTCAAAACTAGATGTAGGAGCAACTATTCCACTTGACGATAGCTTTACGGTTGAGAGCAACGGAACACCATTCGACGTCACGGTATCCAATGCTTCAGCACTGCTTAACGCAAACGTCAAAACACTCTCTGTTCCTCTCGAAGTATCTTCAGGAGTACGTATTCTCTATACTTTGAAATTAATTGCAGGAATAGGGGCTGATATAAGCCTTGGAAGTACAAGTGGCAACGGCAGCCTAAGCCCAGGAAATACTATAAGCGCTGTTAACGGAGCAGATGGAATGAAAGCAGTGGGCGAACTTGCTCTCGATGGAAGCAAAGGCCCTGATTTTATAAATCCTCGTTTTTTCTTAGGACCACAAATTGAATTTGGAGTGGGATCCGTATTTGCAACACTCCACAAGTCACTGAACAAAAACGCAATTGCAGTGAATAGCGGCGTAAACTTTTTTTGGTAATAAAACTTATTGGGCATGTGTCATAATGCCA
>JBILWH010000056.1:0-6813 GCA_044370015.1 Bdellovibrionota bacterium
TGGTTTGGGAATCTTATTGGGCGGAACTCCAGGTGTGGCCCGTGGCACCGTGACGATTATTGGAGGCGGAGTTGCAGGAGCAAACGCGGCTAAAATTGCAATTGGTCTTGGAGCTCGCGTAAATATCTTGGAGCGCAGTCAAAAACGTTTAGAATATTTGGATGATATTTTTGGAACAACCATCAACACCTTGATGAGTAATCCAGTGACTTTGGAAGATACAATTTTAAAATCAGATTTAATTATTGGAAGTATCCTTATTCCCGGTGCCAAAGCTCCCAAGCTTGTTACAAAACAACATGTCGAAGCGATGCGCCCCGGAACGGTACTGGTTGACATTGCCATCGACCAGGGGGGATGTTTTGAAACATCAAAACCAACTTCGCATCAAAATCCTATATATGAACACAAAGGAGTGACCCACTATTGTGTGACAAACATGCCAGGTGCTGTTGCAAGAACTTCCACTTTGGCACTTACGAATCATACTTTAGTTTATGCGGCACAAATTGCTCATGATCCTATTGGAGCGATTCGCCACGATCCTGCACTTGCTTTAGGTGTGAATTGTTGGGACGGGCATTGTGTGTATAAGCAAGTCGCTGAAGATTTGAACTTAAGTTACACTCCTCTTGAAAAACTTCTCTAGCGAATAGGTTGTGTGATTTTGTCCACTCTTCGTTCTTTGATTTGTATTCCGACTTATAATGAAGCGGATAATATTGCGCTTATTATTCAAGAAGTTTTTCGTTTTGTTCCTGAGGCCTGCGAAATTCTTGTGGTCGACGATGGAAGTCCTGACGGAACAGCAGAGATTGTTGAAAGACTAATGCTACAAAATTCTCGTTTGCACATTTTAAAAAGAACTCAAAAGAATGGGCTTGCGGCTGCTTATCTAGCTGCTTTTAAGTGGGGCATGGAACAAGGATTTGATTGGGTTTTTGAGATGGATGCAGATTTTTCTCATAATCCAAGACATCTCAGAGAGTTTTTTCAAACGATTGAAGAGGGAAGCTCTGAGGCTGTTTTGGGAAGCCGTTATGTAAAAGGGGGCGGCGTTTCTAATTGGAGCAAAGAGCGGTTACTCCTCTCTCGATGTGGGAGCATCTATGCTCGAAGTATTTTGCGTTTTAATTTGAATGATTGGACCGGAGGATTTAATGCTTGGTCCCGAAAAGTGTTAGAGGCGATTGATTTGCCGAGCATTCAGTCAAAAGGTTATGCCTTTCAGATCGAGTTAAAGTATCGAAGCTTGAGTCGACATTTTCGACTGACTGAAATTCCTATTATTTTTGAAGAGCGACGCGCTGGAGAATCTAAGATGAGTGGCTCAATTGTGAAAGAAGCTATTATTGGAGTGCTCTCTTTAAAACTTCGAGAGCATAATTAGAGTAAGAACTGAGAAAAAATTCAAAATTTGTCTATTTTTTAGACAATGTGACGAACTTTGCTTGACCGATTTTTCTATAAGTGAACACCAGCATAAAAAGCTTTTTGTTCTTAAAAGTGAAATAAGAGATAATAGCGAATCTTATGAAAAAAGCGACTCAATGGTTTTCGAGCTTTTTATTTCCTGTCGTATTTTCAATCATTTCATGTGCAAAAGTGCCCTTCGAAAAAGCTCAGATTCAGACCGAAAAAAATCAAAATCAAGAGTTGGCTATTTCTCCCGATTTATCGGATCGGGATATTTTAAATGCAACCCGTTCGCTAAGACTTGAAGAGGCTCATCAGGAATCTTTTTTTACTGAAAAATTTGGGGTAGGTGTTTCTCAATATATTCGGATTGGAGAAGTGAGTGAAGATGCGTATTCTAGAAAGGTGAAGTACGAGGCAACGACCTGTACGGCTTCACTTTTAGAAGACGGGCATGTGATCACGGCTGCACATTGCCTTCCGAAGTCAGTCCTTAAAGAAAATGAAAGTTGTCGTAATTTAGTTTTCTTAAATAAGAAATTTCAAAAACCATATCGATGTGAAAATATTCTTTGGCACTCTTCAATTTACGAAAAAGAGGGCTCTTCAAAAATTATTCAAGCTTCTTCTGTAAGTGCTGATGTTGTCATTTACAAACTTTCTCAAAAACCCACAGAAATAAAACCCATGAAACTTTCAACTGAAGCAGCCTTAGATTCTATGCGCTTTCACTCGTTGTTGTTTACACCACAGAAAAATGAAGCAAGACAACTCATGAAAGAAAGCCGCTCTTGCCAAATTAAAGACAGAGCACGATATGGCTATGCTTTTCGTGTGATTAACCAAGAATTTGTACAGGGAAATTCAGGCTCTCCGATTGTCAACGAAAATGATGAGATTCAATTTGTAGTTTCATCTATTTTCAGAGGAAAGGGTGAGTCGTTTGTCGTAGATGTAAGTTGTCTTGAAAAAATTGGAAATCTCTACCACTGGAAGCAGTCCTGCTCACAAAAGGGTCCTCTGTATTTTAAACGAGAAGAAACTTAAATGTCTTTTTTAAAAAGAGTTTTAACTTTTTTTCCTGAAGAAAGTTTTGGGTTCCGAAAAATTCCAATCGCAAGAAGAGTGACTTTGGGAATGTGCCCCTTGAGACTTTCACCATATCGTTTGAGTTGTTCTTCAATGTTTTGAAGCCTCTCCGGAGTGAATGCTTGCTCGTCTTGAGATGTTTTCCAATCAATGACAATGGCTTCTTCTCTTCGAAGAAGTAAGGCATCTGCTCTTAAGAATCGATTTTGGGAAAGGGAATTTTCAGAAAATGTTTCTATAAGTTGTTCTTCTCTAAAAACCATCCACTCAGCGTTTTGATCAGAGAGAGCTTTCCAGTAAACATCTAGGTCTTTGTGTGTTTTAAGCTCTTTTAGAGTACTAAGAGCATCTTTTTGTTCGGAGGCTTCTAGTTTAGCAACGATCATTGAAAGATTGCTCTCATCCCCATTCCAGTATTCAAGGCAACGGTGAACTTTTGTTCCCCATTTTTGTTTTTCGCTTTCAGAGATTTTTTCTTTAGGAATAGAAAATAGCTTGGAGGCTCTTTTTGTTTGCAGGGGACTTAAGAATATTTTTTCCTTAGTAGCAGTTCCGTCTGAGTGCTCTACCCATTTAACACTATTTGAGTTCTTCAAAGAAAGAAGGGCTTGTCTCCACTTGAATCTGTCTATGTTGAGAGATTCATTCCAAATCTGATACCAAGCGACTTCCTTTTTCGAGAAACTATTGGATGTTGAATTTGCTGCAGAGGTTTTTTCTTTTAGAAAGTATAGGTCTAGGCTTTTTTTTGCTCGAGTAAGAGCGACATAAAAAAGTCTTTTTTGCTCCGCTTCGAGTCTAGCTAGTCGTTCCGCTTTTTGTAATTCAAACAAAAGGCTTCGACTTTTTCTTTGAGGAGTGACTTGATAGGTGAAGGGTATTTCATCATCTTCAAAAGAGTTTCGACTAGTTGAGCTTTCTCGTGGGTCGGGAAGGTAGACGCAGTCAAATTCAAGCCCCTTAGATCCGTGAATGGTCATAAGACTAATTTCAAGTTCGTTGGCGTCTTTTTTTAAAGGAATATTGAGTTCAAATGAATCGTATTCTTTTTTGTAAAGCATTTGAAGAATGTCTTGCCAATTAAAGAAACCTTTTTGAATCTTTTCAAAGAGAAACCTCTCCATACTTGAAACCCATTCGCTTCCTTGGGGCCATCTGTCGGGCTGTATTTGAAAAGAAAAGTCGTAAAAAGCACAGATATAATCTTTGCTCTCTTTGTAAAATTTAATTTTATCTTGAGATAGTAAGAATTGAAAAGAGCTCAAGACATCAGATCTTTTGGATTCTTCTTGAAAGACGCCATTCAAGAACTCACAAAACTGATCAGTTAGAAAATGGTCAAGGTAATTGTCGGCACCTTCAATTTTAAAGGCAATTCTCTTTTGAGTTAAAAATTCTGAAAAGTCATAGAGCTTTTTCCATTCCCTAAATAAAACGGCATGTTTGAGATTAGATTCTCCTGCATTTTTTTGGGAGCTCTGCCTCTTAAAAATTGTTTTTAAGAGAAGGTCATGATCGATACTTTCGCATTCATGTATGAGAATGGGGCTGGTAAGAGAAGAGATTTCTTTTCCAGGTACGAGTGTTTGGGGCTCGGGATCAGATTTTTCTGAAAAAATTCTATCTTGTATCAGGTTCACAAAATCTAGAATCTCCGCAGATGATCGATAGTTTTTTTCAAGGGATTGGACTTCAAGCTTTTCTCTTAACTGAGTGTAGAGTCTAATGTCGGCTTTTCTGAAACCGTAAATACTTTGTTTAGGGTCGCCTACGAGATACCATTGAGATTCTTGTTGAGAAAGGTTTTGGATGATTTTCCATTGTTCAGGACTTGTATCTTGAAATTCATCAACAATGATCAGCTTAAAGAAGGGGATTTTGAGAGACTTGTCCTCAAGAGCCTGAATGGTGAGCTTTTCAACTTCAGAAAAACTCAAAAATCGAGGAAGCTTTTTTCTTACTTTTTGAAGCTCTTCATGCAAGAAAGTTAGAATTTTTTTTTCTTTTTCCCATTCTTCCAGTAGTGGGGTTAAATTGTTTTTACTTAGAATTTCCCGGATTTTTTTTACGCTTTCAACGAGCAAAGGGTTGTTTTGAGCTAAGTTTTTGAGGTTCTTTTTTTGAGAAAAGGCGATTTTGGCATCAATGTCTTTTTCTTCTAAAAGTTTAAGGCTTTGATGAGGCCAGTCGCTCTCTGAGAAGTCTTCGAGATCAAGAGAGTTTAAAGAAAGACAGAGTTTCTTTTTGAAGTTTTCCCAGGTCTCTTGAAGTTTTTTAAAGTCTTCCTCTATTTCTTTATGAGGAGAGTTTCCTTTAAGCGTCAGATCAAGAACGCTTGAGAGTGAAAGTGAAGACAAAATATCAGATAGCTTCTCAACTTGTGAAAGTTGATCTAAGAATTGATTCTTAAATAAGATACCTATTTCTTTTTCGCTGAAGATCTTGGTTTCTTCGCTGAGTTTTGAATCGGGTGATTGTCGAAGAATTTTTAGACAAAAAGAATGAAAAGTTCCAATAAATCCATTGCTCAAGTCTAATTCAGGGCATTGCTTTTCAATCCTTGCCCTCATTTCTTTGGCCGCGGCATCTGTAAAAGTTAAAAGTAATATGTCTTGTGGAGTGATTCCAAGACCACCTTGTTTTGTCGAGGCACACGAGTTTTTAAATTTTTGAACAATACTGGTTGTTTTTCCACATCCAGCACCTGCTTCAACAAGAATTCTTGATGTTTTTAGCATGGAAGAACTCCATAGGGATAAGCGCAAAAAGCTTTATGGCTACAATCTGTGCACACTTTTGAGTTGAGAGGGGCGGCTTTCCGAACAGGGCTTTGCCAAACTTTTACTTGCTCCTCAATGATTTCGTGGAGTCGTTGGCTCATCTGCGTTTCTTCAGAAGCTTTGCATTGTTCATATCGAATATCTTGCTCACTTAAGGAATCAAAAAAAGAAGAGGGCAGCGGAGTATTTTCAAAGAAAATGAGGCGTGATTTTTTGAGATCAAGAGGGTTTAGGTATCCACCTCCATAAATAGGGAGGCCTTCCTTGGCAAATATTTCTTTATAGAGAAGCCATTGAAATCGGCCGCCTTCGAGGAGAGTTGAGTATTTAGTGCCACTATAATTTGAAGTTTTATAATCCCAAAGAAGAGCACCCTCACCAATAAAATCTAGTCGATCTACTCGTCCTTTCAATTTTAAATCTTTTGACCAAAGACATTCAATGTCTTTTTCGCTTTCAAACTTACGAAAAGGAAAGAGTGCTTGAAGAGGTTTCTCAAGTCTTTCAATATAAAAATACATCGACTCGCTAAGTTGAGTGACTTGAGCTTGCAAGATTTTGATGTAGGAGGGAGATGCAAAATCCTTGAAGGCTTTTTCGAGCTCAGAATAAAGAATTTTTTCCAGATGAGCCCGTGTAAAGTTTTTGAGATTTCTGAAGTCGATTCTTTCTAAAACTCCATGAATCCAGACCCCACGCTTTATGGCGCTGCCGTCAATATCATTTGGAATTTCAACAAGAGGAATGCGGCACTCTCGAGAATAATAAAAACTTAGCGGACAGCGAAAAAGCGTTTCTAATCCCGAAGGAGAGAGCATGGGTTGAGTTTTGGATTTTACAGAGTAGGCTTCTTGCTTTGCTTCAAAATTTTTCTTTTGTGATGTTTGAAGAATCTTCAAATAAGGAAGACAGGTGGAGAGTATGGCCTTAAGTTTTTTTTGTTCTTTTTTATGGCTTGGGACGATGACCCCTTCTGCAAGGAGAGCTTTTTCAATGTCTTCGGGAACTCGTAGGTGAGCGCTTTCAGAAGCCAGATTTAGATAAAATTCTTCCCATGTTTTTTGGTGTCCCCAGAGTAGAGTTTGAAGAGGGTTCATGATGGGAAAATCCTCAATTGTAAAAACAATAGGAGAGTGTCGTGTGATTTCACTCAGGACAGGGCGCTCTCTTTTGCTTTCTTCAAAAAACTTCAATGATTGTAGAACGCGTATTTCGCTTGCTTCACCTTTTAAGGAAACTCGTTCAATTAGCTTTTGGAGATCTGCGTTTTCAGTTTTTTCTTTTTGTTTTAAAAAAATTTCTTTTTTAAAATTTGTAAAAAAATTTAGCAGCTCTGTATTCATGTAGCGAAGTTCGGGGTTTATTCTTACTTTGAGAGCTTTATCATATTCTGTGAGGGCTTGTGCTTCGAGTGGCCCTGGTGTTTCGAGGTGAGATATCCAGAGTAAGTGGGTGTTGTCCGATATTTGAGATCCCTCTGTGCTTTTATTATGTTCTAGCTGAGGAATTTCCTCGGGGTATTGAAAGA